>DASWOO010000872.1:0-14805 GCA_036404335.1 Kofleriaceae bacterium | reverse complement strand
GGGTCGCCTGGGCCGTCCGGGTCGTCCGGGTCGTCCGGGTCGTCCGGGTCGTCCGGGTCGGGGCGCACGCCGAGCGCGGCCCAGCGCCGGTTCTGGCTGCTCGAGCAGCTGGAGCAGGGCGCGGGCGGCTACCACGTGCCGTTCGGCATCGAGCTCACCGGGCCGCTCGACGTGGAGCGGCTGCGCCGCGCGCTGGCCGCGGTCGTCGCGCGCCACGAAGCGCTGCGCAGCGCGTTTGTCCAGGTCGACGGCGCGCTCGAGCTGCGCGTGCGCGCGGCCGCCGAGCCGGCGCTCGCGAGCGACGATCTCGCGCCGCTCTCGCCCGCGGCGCAGGCCGAGCGCGCGCAGGCGCTGGCGGCGGCGGACGCGATCGCGCCGTTCGACCTCGCGCAGGCGCCGCTCCTGCGCGCGCGGCTCCTGCGCTTCGCCGCGGAGCGCCACCGGCTCGTCCTCGTGGTCCACCACATCGTGTTCGACGGCAGCTCGATCCAGGTGCTGCTCCAGGACCTCGCCCGGGCGTACGCGGACCCCGAGGCCGGCGCGGCCGCTGCGCCCACCGCGCCCACCGCGCACAACGTCGAGCCCCCGGCCGACGCCGCGCCGGCCGCCGCGCGCTACTGGCAGCAGCAGCTGGCCGGGCTCGACTGGTCGGTCGCCCTGCCCTTCGCGCGCTCGGTCGACGCGCCGGGCGCGCAGGCCCTGCGCGTGTCCGCGCGCACCGCCGCGGGCACCCGGCGCAGCCTCGAGGACGCCGCGCGCGCGCTCCACGCCACGCCGTTCGTCTGCCTGGTCTCCGCCTTCGCCCATCTCGTCCAGCGCTACACCGGTCAGGACGAGCTGGCGATCGCCACCGTGGTCTCCCGGCGCGCCGGGGCCCACGCCGTGCTGGGCCCGCTGGTCAACACCGTGGTGCTGCGCATCAGCCTCGCGGGCGACCCGACGTTCCGCGCGCTCCTCGAGCGGGTGAAGCGCGTGGTCCACCAGGCCCTCGAGCACGGCCACCTCGCCTTCGACGAGGTCGTGCAGGCCGCGCAGGTGGGCGCCCACGGACGCTCGCCATTCCGGCTGATGTTCGTCTATCACAACTTCCCGATCGAGCCGGTGCGCGCCGGCGCGCTCGCGCTCGCGCCGCTCGAGCTCGACGTGCCGATGGTCCCGTTCGACCTGACGCTGTCGGCGCGGCCGGACGGCGACGCGCTGGCCCTGGCGCTCGACGCCGATGCCGATCGCTTCGACCTCGCGAGCATCCGCCACGTCATGGCGCACTACGAGCGCGTGCTGCACGCCGCGCTCGCCGCGCCCGAGGCGCGGCTGTCGCGGCTTTCGCCCTGGACCGACGCGCAGCGCCAGGTCGGGCACCTGCCGGGCGCCGCGCCCGCCGCCACCGCCGGCGTCCACGAGCTGTTCGAGCGCTCGGCCCGGCAGACGCCGGACGCCACGGCCATCCTGTGCGCCGACACCGGCGAGGCCTTCAGCTACCGGCGCGTCAGCGGCGCAGCCAGCGCGGTCGCCCGGCTCGTGCGGGACCGCGGCGCCGGGGCCGAGCGCTTCGTCGGCATCCACCTCGCCGATCCCGTGGCGCGGATGATCGCCGTGCTCGGCGTGCTCAAGGCGGCCGCCGCGTACGTCCCGCTCGACCCGGCGCTGCCGGTCGCGGCGCTGCGCCGGCTGATCGATCGCGCCCGGCCCGCGCTGGTGCTGACCGACGGCGAGCTCGACGGCCCCGACGTGCGTCGCCTCGACGCGCGCGCGCTCGAGCCGGCCGAGGCGCCCGAGCCGCGCCCGATCGCGCCGGCCCAGCTCGCCTACCTCACGTTCACGTCCGGCTCGACCGGCGAGCCGCGCGGCGTCGCCGTGCCCCACGGCGCGCTCGCCAGCCACGCGCTGGCCGTCGCGCAGGAGTACGCGCTCGCCGCCGGCGACCGCGTGCTGCAGTTCGCGTCGTTCGCGTTCGACATGTGGGCCGAGGAGACCTTCCCCACCTGGCAGGCCGGCGGCACCGTCGTCGCGCTGCGCGACCTGCGGCCCTCGGCGCTGAGCCGCGCCGCCGCGGCCCACGGCCTGACCGTGCTGAACCTCCCGTCCCGCTACTGGGATGTCTGGTTCGCCGAGCACGGCGACCGGCCGCTCGCCAGCCTGCGCCTGCTCGTGGTCGGCACCGAGCCGGTGAGCGCGAGGGCGCTGGCCGCGTTCCGCGCGCTGCATCCGCGCGTCGTCTGCCGCAACGCCTACGGGCTGACCGAGACCACGATCACCTCGCTCGTCCACCGCGTGGACGCGCTGGCCGCCGATCGGCCGGTGCCGATCGGCCGCGCCCTGCCCGGCACCGAGGCCTACGTGCTCGACGCCCGGCTCGCGCCGGTCGGCCCGGGCGGGCGCGGCGAGCTCTACCTGGGCGGCAGCGGCCTCGCGCGCGGCTACCTCGCGCAGCCCGCGGCGACGGCGGAGCGCTTCGTGCCGTCGCCGTTCGGCCCGCCGGGCGCCCGGCTGTTCCGCACCGGCGATCTGGTCCACCTGCGGTGGGATGGCGAGCTCGAGTTCCTCGGCCGCGGCGACCGCCTGGTCAAGGTGCGCGGCCACCGCGTCGAGCCCGAGCAGATCGAGCATGCCCTGCGCCGCGCCGGCGCCGTCGAGGCGGTCGTGCAGGTGCGCGGCGAGCGGCTCGTGGCGCACGTGGAGCCCGCGCAGCGCTCGCTGGCGCAGCTCCGCCGCGCCCTGGCCGCGGAGCTGCCGCACTACATGGTGCCCGCGGAGTTCATCGAGGTGAACGCGTGGCCCCGCTCGGTGACCGGCAAGATCGACCCGCGCGCGCTGCCCGAGCCCGCGCTGACCACGGCCGGCGATCCGCCGCGCACGGCGACCGAGCGCGCGGTCGCGGCGCTGTTCGCCGAGGTCCTGGGCCTGCCCGCCTGCGCGCGCGGCACCGACTTCTTCCTGGCGGGCGGCCACTCGCTGCTCGCCATGCAGCTGCTCGACCGCGTCGAGCGCCAGCGGGCGGTGCGCCTGACGCTGCGCGAGCTGCTCGCCGCGTCCACCGTCTGGGAGCTGTCGGAGCGCCTCGACCGAGCTCAACCCCAACCCCTCGAGATGCAAGCCGTGGACACGATGCAGTCACAACAGGCGCAGGTTCCGCTGACCGCTTCGCAGCGCCGCCTCTGGTTCCTGGACCAGCTCCATGGCCAGACGGCCCGCTACAACATGCCGCTGGCCGTCGAGGCCCACGGCCCGGTCGACGACGCGCGCCTCGCCGCCGCGTTCGCGCAGCTGGTCGAGCGCCACCCGGTGCTGCACACGGTGGTCCAGCAGGGCCGCATGGTCCCCGGCCCGCGCCCGAGCCTGACCGTCGAGATCGCCGCGAGCCGCGAGGCGGCCGAGGCACGCGCCGCGGCGCTGGCCCAGGAGGCGTTCGCGCTCGACCGCGGGCCGCTCATGCGCGCGCATCTCTTGCGCGTGACCGACCAGCACCACCTGCTCGTCCTGGTCATCCACCACATCATCGGCGACGGCCGCTCGCTGCAGGTGATGCTCGAGGAGCTGGCGCGCGCCTACCGCGGCGAGCCGCTGGAAGCGGTCGCGTGCAGCTTCCTGGGCTACGCCGGCCGCGCGGCGCTGTCCGGCCACGAGGCCGGGCTGGCGTTCTGGCAGCGCCAGCTCGAGGGCAGCGTGCCCGTGTGGCTGCCCTACGACGGCTCGCACAACGGCGGCCGCGCGGGCCGCGCGAAGGCGAAGCTGCCGGTCACCACCGGCGAGCTCGAGGCCCTGGGCCGCCGGACCGGCGCCACGCTGCACATGGTCGTGCTGGCGGGCGTCAACGCCCTGCTCCATCGCTACGCCGGGCAGGAGGACGTGCGCGTGGCCGTGCCGGTCGCGAACCGCATCGGCCCCGACGTGCAGCGCACGATCGGCTGCTTCGTCAACACCGTGGTGCTGCGCAGCCAGGTGCGCGGGACCGAGTCGTTCCTCGAGCTGCTCGAGCAGGTCAAGGCCACCGCCGCCGAGGCCTACGAGCACCAGGACACGCCGTTCGACGCCGTGGTCGCCGCCACCCATCCCGACCGCGCCACCGGCAATCCGCTGTTCGAGATCATGGTGATCGTGGAGCGCGACGGCCTCGGGCTCGACCTGGGACCGGCCGTCCAGACCCAGGTCCGCGAGCTGGAGAACGGCGTCGCCAAGTTCGACCTGACCCTGACGGTCCGGTTCAAGCACCGCGTGGTCGAGGCGGAGCTCGAGTACGACGAGGGCCGGTTCCGCCAGAGCACGATCGAGGGCCTGCTCCTGAGCCTGAGCGAGCTCTTCAAGTCGATCGTGCGCGAGCCCGACGAGCGGACCGGCGCGCTGCGCCTGCTCAGCCCGCGCACCGAGGAGGAGATCGAGCGGTTCGAGGTCGCGCCGCCGGGCGTCGCCGAGCGCGGCGCCCACGCCTACTTCGTCGCCCAGGCGCAGCGCACGCCCGACGACGTCGCCGTCGAGAGCGGCGCGCGCACGCTCACCTATCGCGAGCTCGACGCCTGGTCGAACCGGGTCGCGCGCGGGCTCGCCCGGCGCGGCGTCGGCCGGGAGGCGCGCGTGGTCATCCGCCTGCGCCGCACCGAGGAGCTGATCGTGGCCATGCTCGGCGTGCTCAAGGCCGGCGCCACCTACGTGCCGATCGATCCGGACTACCCGCCCGATCGGCAGAAGCTGATCGAGACCTCGAGCCGCGCCGTGCTCACGCTGCGCAGCATCAGCGACTTCAGCCGCGAGGACGCCGCGCCGTTCGTCGTGCCGGTCGACCCGCGCCAGGCCTCGCACGTGATCTACACGTCGGGCTCGGAGGGCGTGCCCAAGGGCGTGATCATCACGCACGGCAGCGTGGGCGCGCTGCTCGAGTGGGCGCGCGACGCGTTCCCCCGCGCGCAGCTCGCGCGCGTGCTGGCCAGCACGTCGGTGTGCTTCGATCTGTCCGTGTTCGAGATCTTCGTGCCGCTCAGCCTCGGCGGCACCGTCGTGCTGGTCGACAACGTCCTCCAGCTCGGTGAGGTCGAGGACATCACCCTGGTCAACACCGTGCCGTCCGCCATGGCCAAGGTCGTCGGCGAGCTCGCGCCGAGCGTGCGCGTGGTCAACCTGGCGGGCGAGGCGCTGCCGCGCAGCCTGGTCGACGCGCTCTACGCGCGCGGCGTGGACGCGGTGTGGAACCTGTACGGCCCGACCGAGGACACCACGTACTCGACGGCGACGGCGATCCCCGCGGACGAGCGGCGCCCGCCCAGCATCGGCGTGCCGCTGTCGGGCACGCGCGGTTACGTGCTGGACGACCAGCTGGCGCGCGTGGCGCCGGGCGCGAAGGGCGAGCTGTACCTGGCCGGCGTCGGCCTGGCCCGCGGCTACCTCGACCAGCCGGCCCTGACCGCCGGCCGGTTCGTGCCCGATCCGTTCGCGGGCGCGGGCGAGCGCATGTACCGGACCGGCGACTGGGTGCGCCGCCGCCCCGACGGGCTGCTCGACTACCTGGGCCGGCGCGACGCGCAGGTTAAGGTGCGCGGCTACCGGATCGAGCCCGGCGAGGTCGAGGAGGCGCTGCGCCGCGCGGGCGCGCGCGAGGCCGTGGTGCTGGCCCGCGGCGAGCAGCTGGTGGCCTACGTCGAGACGGCGCGCCCCACCGCGGAGCTGCGCGCCACCCTGGCCGCCGGGCTGCCGCGCTACCTGGTCCCGAGCGTGCTGGTCGAGATGCAGGTCTGGCCGCGCACCAGCAGCGGCAAGATCGACCGCAAGCGCCTGCCCGAGCCCGAGGCGCACGAGGCCCAGGGCACCGAGCCCGCGACCGCGACCGAGCACGCGCTCGCGCGGCTGTTCGGCGAGCTGCTCGGCGTGCGCGCGGTCAAGCGCGAGACCAACTTCTTCGAGGCCGGCGGGCACTCGCTCGTGGCCATGCAGCTGGTGGAGCGCATCCAGCGCGAGCTGGGCGTCCACGTCGGCGTGCGCGCCATCTTCGAGGCGCCCAGCGTGTCCGAGCTGGCCGCGCGCATCGACGCGCTGGGCACGGCGCCGCGCCCGGACGATCACGACGACAAGCACGCGGCGCCCGAGGCCGCCGCCGGTCCCCTGACCTCCGGCCAGCGCCGCCTGTGGTTCCTCGAGCAGTTCGGGGCCAAGGACTCGCGCTTCCACATCCCGCTGCCGCTGGACGTGCACGGCCCGCTCGACATGACCGCGCTGGCGCAGGCGTTCCGCGTCGTGGTGGAGCGCCACGCGGCCCTGCGCACCACGTTCGGCGCCGAGGACGGCGTGCCGTTCCAGCGCGTGGCCGCGGCGCTGCCGCTGCCGCTCGAGGAGGTCAGGCTCGACGCCGCCGAGGTGGACGCGTACCTGTCGCGCGCGTCGGAGCGGCCGTTCGATCTCGCGCAGGGGCCGCTGTTCCGGATCTGCGTGGCGCACCTCGCGCCCGATCGCTCGGTGCTGCTCGTCGTCATCCATCACATCGTGTGCGACGAATGGTCGGTCGGCGTGATGCTGCGCGAGTTCGCCGAGGCCTACCAGGCCCACGTGGAGAGCCGCGCGCCCCAGCTGCCCGCGCTGTGCGGCCAGCTGGTCGACTACGCGCGCTGGGAGGCGTCGGCCGAGGCGCAGCGCGACTGGCCGGCGCACCGCGCGTACTGGCGGCGCCAGCTCCACGCCGCGCCCGCGCTGCAGCTGCCCGGCACGCCCGGGAGCCAGCGGCAGGGCGCGTACCAGAGCTTCCTGCTCGGCTACGAGCTGCGCGCCAGCGTGAAGGCGCTCGCGCTCGAGCAGCGCGCGACGGGGTTCGCGGTGTTCCTCGCGGCCTTCGCGTGCTGCCTCAAGCAGCACACCGGGCAGCACGACCTCGCGATCGGCACGCCCGCGGCCAACCGCAACCACAAGTCCGAGTCGCTGATCGGGTTCTTCGTGAACCAGCTGGTCATGCGCGTGTCGCTCGCCGGCTGCGCGACGTTCCGCGACGCCGTGGCGAGCGCGCGCGAGGTGGTGGTCGACGCGTACTCGCACCAGGCGCTGCCGTTCGACGAGATCGTCGCGGCCGCGCGGACCGGCGACACCGATCCCAACCTGCCGTTCGCGCGCGTGCAGCTCGACATGCACACCGCGCCGTTCGGGCCGTTCACGATCGGCGCGCTGCGGCTCGCCGTCCGCTCGGTCGCGCGCCAGAGCGTGCAGTTCGATCTCCAGCTGTCCATCGAGGAGGTCGCCGAGGGCTTCAGCTGCTTCCTGGGCTACGACGCCGAGCGCTTCGGCGAGGCGTTCATCGTGCGGTTCATCGACGACCTGACGCATGTCGTGACCCTGGGCGCCGGCGCGCCCGGCACGAGCCTCGACGAGCTGCTCGCCCGGCCGCGCGCGCGCGCGGAGCACCACGAGGGCGCCGAGGACTTCTCCTTCGATTCTTGAACGTGGCTGAAGATGCTAGCGATTCTTGAACTGCTTCATCGCCTTGTTGGCGACCTTCTCCGACCGCTTGCGCTCCTGGGCGGCGGCCTCGTCGGTCTGCGACTCCAGATAGTCGAGCTCCTTGCCCAGCTTCCAGTAGCTCTCGAGCCGGTCCATGTCGAGCTCGCCGCGGTCGACCGCCGCCCGCACGGCGCAGCCGCGCTCGCGGTCGTGCCGGCAGTTCTGGAACCGGCAGCCGCGCGCCAGGTTGTCGATGTCGCTGAACGCGGCGTCGAGGCCATCGCCCGCGCTCCACAGCTGCAGCTCGCGCATGCCGGGCGTGTCGATCATCAGCCCGCCGCTGGGCAGCACGAACAGCTCGCGGTGGGTCGTGGTGTGGCGGCCGCGGCTGTCCGAGCTGCGGACCTCGCGGGTGGCCTGGACCTCGCGGCCGAGCAGCCGGTTGATCAGCGTCGACTTGCCCACGCCCGACGAGCCGATCACCGCGATCGTGCGGCCGGGTTGCAGGTACGGGGCGAGCGCGTCGACGCCCTCCTCGGTCTCGGCGCTGAGCGGGTGCACGGCCACGCCGAGGGCAACCGTGCCCACCTCGTCGAGGACGGCCTGCAGATCGTTGCACAGGTCGAGCTTGTTGAGCAAAAGCACCGGCCGCGAGCCGCTCTCCCACGCCAGCGTGAGGTAGCGCTCGAGCCGGCGCAGGTTGAAGTCGTGATCGAGCGCGCTGACGATGAACACCGTGTCGACGTTCGCGGCCACGACCTGCTGCTCGACGCGCTCGCCCGCGGCCTTGCGCACGAACGCCGTCCGCCGCGGCAGCACCGCCTGGATGATCGCCGGGCCATCGGACTCGGGCATGCGCGCCGCCACGAAGTCGCCCGTCGCCGGAAAATCGACCCGGCTCGTCGCCTGGTAGAACTTGCCGGCGACCTCGGCCCAGAGCTCTCCGTTCGCGGTGCCCAGTCGGTACTGGCCTTTGTGCTCTGCCACGATCCGGCCGGGCTGACAGTCGTCCGGCGCGGCCTCGCGAAGCAGCGGCGCCCAGTGCGCCTCATCCCAACCCAGGTTTTCTAGTGCCATGACGTGGTTCCTTATCGTGAGCGACGAACTTAATGGATTGCCCGCTGCCTGGGTAGGGCCGCGAGCGGGCATGGCCGTAGGAGAGTGTCCGTGACAGAGGTGTATCTGCGACAGAACGTGTGCGTGCGGCCGCTGATCGGCCGCTGGCTGGCCACGGAACAGCACGTTCCGCCCGTCCAGGCAGCATTGAACGTGAAGAACGTCCAACTGGAGATTCTGCGCTCGTATGTCGAAGCTCCGGAGTTCCACTGGAAGGCGACGCAGACACCCGCGTTGATCGGCGGCCCGTGGCTCGAGGTGCCGCCCGAGCGCGCGAAGGAAGTCGAGGCGTTCCTGACCACGTTCGAGGCGCGCAGCCGCGAGCGGGTGCAGCTCGCGCGCGACGTGGAGGCGCTCGACCGGCTGCTGCGCGACGAGGCCAAGGGCGGCGGGCTGGTCCCGCTCTACCCGCGCGTGCCCGACGCGCTGCGCGGGTACGTCGAGCTGGCCTACGACGCGTCCCACCAGCCCTCGGCGCGCTACTTCGAGTCGCTGCTCTACCGCAGCAAGTACTACGACGCGTCGCTGCAGGAAGTGGCGCTGCACCTCCTCCACGGCGATCACCGCGCGCCGGCGTTCACCACGCCCGTGCTCGACACCGATCCCGTGCTGCTCCTGCGCCGCCCGTTCGCCTCCGAGGCGCTCGACGAGCTGTTCCTGGCCAAGACGCAGGCGCGCAGCTTCGGCGAGCTGTGCGAGCGGCTGGGCGTGACCGGCGCGAGCACCGAGATGTTTCGCGCGATGTTCACGACCGACGCGCCGCGTGCGCCGGAGCGTTCGGCAGAGCCCTCGGCCAAGAACGACGGCCTGCGGGTGCGCTACTTCGGCCACGCCTGCGTGCTGCTCGAGACCGCCGAGTTGAGCATCCTCGTCGACCCGGTGATCAGCTACGGCTACGAGGGCGGGCCGGATCGCTACACCTACGCCGATCTGCCCGAGCACATCGACTTCGTGGCGCTCACCCACTTCCACAAGGATCACGTGAACCTGGAGACCCTGCTCCAGCTCCGCTGCCGGGTGGGCGCGATCATCGTCCCCAAGAACCAGGGCGGCGCGGTCCAGGACCCGTCGTTCCGCCTGATGCTGGAGAACATCGGCTTCAAGCACGTGATCGAGCTCGACCGGTTCGAGACGCTGCGCGTCGCCGGCGGCGAGGTGACCGGGCTGCCGTTCCTGGGCGAGCACGCCGACCTCGACGTGCAGGCCAAGTGCGGCTACAACTTCCGGCTCGCGAACCGCTCGGTCGTGTGCGCCGCCGACGCCGCCAACGTCGAGCCGCGGATGTACGGCTTCATCCGCCGGCACATCGGCGAGGTCGACATGCTGTTCCTGGGCATGGAGTGCGTCGGCGCGCCACTGACCACCACGTATGGCGGGGTCGTGCTGCGGCCGCTCAGCCGCGAGTTCGATCAGCAGCGGCGCACCACCGGCTCGGACTATGCCGGCGCCATGGGCATCGTGCGCGCGCTCGAGCCGAAGGAGGTCTATATCTACGCGATGGGCCTCGAGCCGTGGCTCGGCCATCTCTTGCCGATCGAGAACAACCGTGACGCACTCGGCATCACGGAGTCCGACCGGGTCGTGGCGGAGTGTCGTCAGAGCGGTCTCATGGCCGACCGCCCGCACTGCAAGCTAGAGCGCCAACTGTGAGTCGGGAAGATCAAGTAAAATTGCCTGTGAGAGGAGCGGATTAGGACAATGAGTAGAAGACGAAAGGTTGGACTTTGGCTGCCGACGCGGGCGGGGTTCACGCCCATCTCCGTGGCGGCGCCCGGCATGCTCCTCGAAAGCGTCCAGCAGCAGATCGTCGAGGAGCTGCGCGGCTGTCCCGAGGTCGAGGTGATCGAGAACCTCGACTTCCGGCGCGCGCACATTCGCAATGGCGAGGTCATGATCGGTGACTTTCGCTTCTCCGACCTCGACCTGTTCTTCTGGTTCGGCGAGATCATCCGCGAGTACGACAGCTTCGACATTCACCTGCTCGATGCCATCGCCCAGCGCACGATCGTGATGAACAGCGGCGCCGCGGTGCGCATCGCCCTGGACAAGCTGCTGACCCAGCTGCACCTGCACCGCGTCGGCGTGCCCATCCCGGAGTTCCTGGTCGTGTCGCGCGAGAACGTCGGCGACGCCTGCGGCGCGATGAACGGCCGGCCCTACGTGGCCAAGCCGCGCCTGGGGAGCTTCGGCGTCGGCATCACCAGCGTCGCGTGCCACGACGACCTCGTGGACGTGATCGACTACTCGGAGAAGGACATCCACTTCCTCGAGGAGTTCGTCGACGCCGGCCAGGATGGCTTCATCGGCATCAACGTGATCGGCCGGCACGTGGTGGGCGGCTACGCCAAGGACGCGTCCAAGTATCGCGGCTGGAAGATCTTCGACCGCTACCGGCGCGGCGGCGGCGTGGTGCCGAAGTGGCCGACCCCGGAGCAGGAGCGCGTCGCGCTGCGCGTCGCCGAGACGATCGGGCTCGACGTGCTGGGCGTGGACATCCTGACCACCAAGGAAGGCAAGCACCACGTCATCGACGTCAACCCGTTCCCGGGCCTCTACCCGGAGCTCAATGGCGTGTCGATGCCGCGCATGCTGGTCGAGGTCATCTTCCAAAAGCTGGGGATCGCGGCCCCACGCCTGCGCGCCGATCACCCGGCCGATTCGGCCAGCGTGGCCTGATTTCGAAGGAGCACAGAATCATGCGTCGTTCGCTCAATGAATTGCCCGTGGTGTTTTCCGAGCTCGGCATCGTGACGCGCGAGACCGCGTTCGGAGCCTTCGATGTCACGCACGAGACCCTGCCCAAGGGGCTCGACCTCGCGCCGCTGTTTCGCGGCTTGCCCGAAGATCGCTGTCCGTGCCCGCACTGGGGTGTCCTGCTGCGCGGCCGCGTGCGCATGGAGTACGGCGACCGCGAGGAGCTGATCGAAGCCGGCGATTGCTTCTATGCGGAGCCCGGCCACCTGCCCCGGTTCGAGGCGGACTCGGAGTGGCTGGTCTACAGCCCGCGCGGCGAGCACAAGAAGACCGCCGACGCCGTGCGCTGCAACATGCGCGCGATGAAGTCGTGAGCGACGGCGCCGAACCGCTGGCGCAGGCGCTCGCGGCGTTTCGCGCGCTGCTCGGTCCCGCGCACGTCGGGGTCGAGCAGCACGAGCGCGACCGCGCGTCGGCGGCCACCTACCACACGCGCGAGCGCGTGCCGGCGGTCATTCGCCCGGGCAGCCGCGACGAGGTGCAGCAGTGCGTGCGCATCGCGGCGCGCTACCAGGTGCCGCTGTATCCGGTGAGCGGCGGCAAGAAACTGGGGCTATGGCTCGCGCGTGCCCGCCCGCGACGGCTGCGTGCTCGTCGATCTGCAGCGGATGGATCGCATCGTCGAGCTCGACGAGGAGCTGGCCTACGTGGTGCTCGAGCCGGGCGTGACGCAGCGCCAGCTCTACGAGTTCTTGCAAGCGCGCACCGGCGGCCGGCTGTGGATCGACGCCACGTCCTCGAGCTTCGAGTGCAGCGTGGTCGGCAACCTGCTCGAGCGCGGCCACGGCGTCACGATGTACTGCGACCACGTGAGCTGCTCGGCGAACTACGAGATCGTGCTGCCGAGCGGAGAGTGCCTGCACACCGGCTACGGCGCGTTCGAGGGCGCCAGCGCCAGCGACGTCGATCCGTGGGGCCTGGGGCCCGCGCTGCAGGGCCTGTTCTCGCAGTCGAGCTTCGGCATCGTCACCCGCGCGACCGTGTGGCTGATGCGGGCGCCGGCGTGCTCCGCGGTCGCGTTCTTCGCCGCGGCCGACGAGGCGGCGTTCGCGGCGATCGTCGACGCCGTGCGCCCGCTGCGCCTCGATCGGATCCTCAAGAGCGGCCCGTTCTTCGGCAACGTCTACCAGGCGCTGCAGAAGGTCATGACCTACCCCTGGCAGGCGACCGACGGCAAGACCCCGCTGCCCCACGACCTCGCCCTGCGCCTCGCCGCCGAGCATCGCTACGCCGCCTGGAACGGCTCGATCGGCCTGTGCGGCACGGCCGAGGAGGTGGCGTTGCAGAAGCGCTGCCTGCTCGAGGCGCTCGACGGGCGCGCGCTGTGGTCGGAGATCGTGGACCCGGGCTCGCGCGGCTTCGAGCACACGTTCCCGGCGTCGCGGCATCGCGAGGTGCGCGGCGTGATCGCCGGGTTCACCGGCGGCGTCGGCGGCACCGGCCTGCCCGCGGCCTACTGGCGCATGGGCGGGCCGCCCGCCGACCTGCGCGACATGGACCTCGACCGCGATCGCTGCGGCTTCCGCTTCCTGACCGCCACCACGCCGTTCCGCGGGCGCGAGGCGCGCGAGGTCGTGGCGACCGCGGCCGAGGTCATGCTGCGCCACGGCTTCGAGCCCAGCATCGGCGTCTTCCCGGTCCGCGAGCGGTCGCTGCACTACCACATCGCCTGCGTCTACGATCGCGCCGTCCCCGGCGCCGACGACGCCTGCGAGGCCTGCCACGCCGAGCTGGCCGACGCCCTCGCCGCGCGCGGCCACTACCCCTCTCGCCTCGGCATCGGCGCCTCCATGCGCACCATGGACCGCTGCGAGCCGGCCCACGCCGAGCTGGTTCACCAGCTGCGCAGCCTGCTCGACCCGCACGGCATCATGGCCCCGGGCCGCTACGCCCCGCCGCCGCGCCCCCGCTGACGCGGGGATCGAACGAGGTCAGTGAATCTGACCCTTGTCGCGCTCCAACGCTCGAAGAGCCGAGGAGATCAGCCCGCGGTGCCGCGCAGGCGGTACTGGCGCAGCTTGGCGACGAAGGTGCGGCGCGGCATGCCGATCAGGGCGGCCGCGCGCGTCTGGTTGCCGCCGGTGCGCGTGAGGGCGTCGGCGATGCGGGCGCGCTCGAGGTCGCGCAGCTCGGCGTCGAGGGAGGTGCCCGGGGCGACCGAGGGCGTGGCCGGTGGCGTGGCGCCGCGGAATCGCGGCGGGAGGTCGTCGAGCGTGACGTCGCGGGCGGGCGCGGCGGGCATCGGGGACGCGGCGAGCAGGTCGACGAGGTGGCCGAGCTCGCGCACGTTGCCGGGCCAGGCGTAGCGGAGCAGCGCGGCGAGCGCCCGGGGCGAGAGCTGGCGGGCGGGCTGGCCGAGGCGGGCGCACGCCGCGGCGAGCAGGGCTTGCGCGAGGGCCGGCAGCTCGGCGCGGCGCTCGCGCAGCGGCGGGAGCTCGATGGTCGCGCCGCCGAGGCGGAAGAACAGGTCGCTGCGGAACCGGCCGGCGCGGACCTCGGCCTCGAGGTCGCGGTTGGCGGCCGCGACGAGCCGGAGCTCGATCGGCCGCTCCTGGACGCTGCCGAGCCGGGTCACGCGGCGGAGGTCGAGGGCGCGGAGCAGGCGGCCCTGGTTGGCGAGCGACAGCTCGGCGATCTCGTCGAGGAACAGCGTGCCGCGGCCCGCGGCCTCGAGCACGCCGGCGCGGGCCGCGATGGCGCCGGAGAAGGCCCCCTTGTCGTGGCCGAACAGCTCGCTCTCGGCGAGGCCTTCAGGCAGCGCGGCGCAGTTGAGCGCGACGAACGGCAGCGCGGCGCGCGGCGACCACGCGTGCAGGGCGCGCGCGATCAGCTCCTTGCCGGTGCCGGTCTCGCCGGAGATCACGACGGTCAGCGGCTGCGGGGCGAGCTGGCGGACGCGCTCGTAGATCGCGTGCATCCGGGGATCACCGACGATCACCGACTGGCCGGCGAGGTGGAGCGTGATCACGGGCGCGGCGCCGCGATCCGGGGAAGCCTCGGTCGCCGCGGAGCCCAGGCTCGCGGGGTGATAGACCATCGCGGTGCGGCCGATCGCGATCAGGTCGCGGGCGCGCAGGATCTGCTCGCCGGTGACGCGCGCGCCGTTGACGAGCACGCCGTTGTGGCTGCGGAGATCGACGATGCGTACGTCGCCGTCGCCCGACACCGCGACCATGGCGTGGCGCCGCGACGCCGAGCTGTCGTCGAGCCGCAGCGTGCAGTCGGCGCCACGGCCGACCACGAGCTCGCCGGTGCGCGGCAGCGCGACGCGGCGCGCGGCCTGCCCCGGCTCGCAGACGAGGACGTAGGGCCCCGGGTCCGGCAGCTCGCCGACACCGCCGGCGAGCGTGGTGGTGTCGTCGGGGACCGGGGTCATCGCCCGCCGCTGTGGAGGCTGCGATCGGCGCGCAGCAGCGCGCGCAGATCGGCGCGCTCGGTGCGCTCGGCCCGCGTCCGGGCGCGCGCCGCGGCCTGGGCGGCACCGGCGCGATCGCCCAGCGCGCTCAGCGCGGCGCCGAGCGTCAGCTC
>DASWOO010000871.1:0-9704 GCA_036404335.1 Kofleriaceae bacterium | reverse complement strand
ATCAGCGCGAGGGTCGCGATCATCGCCGCGACCACGCCGTGCAGCGCGCCGGCCAGCGCGCTCGGGATCGCGGCGAAGCTGGGCGGCGCGCCGAGCAGGGCGAGCACGGCGGCCTCGCGCGGCGAGCGCTCGAGCCGGATCCGGATCGCGGCGAGCACGATGATCAGCGCCAGCGCCGCGAACACCGCCGCGCCGGTCCACGCCACGTCGCGCGCGGTGCCGAGGACGCCGGCGATCGGATCGTCGCCGCCGCCCGCGACCACGACGTCGGCCACGCCGGGCGCGCCGCGCAGCGCGCGCAGGGTCGGGCTCATCGCGACGACCTCGCGCACGCCGGGCGCGAGCGTGACCTCGACCGACGCCGGCAGGCTCGCCGGGTCGATGCCATCGAGCAGCGCGGTGTCGCCGCCGAGCGCGCGACCCAGCCGGCGCGCCGCCTCCGCCGCGGGGACGAGCTCGGCGCGCGCGACGCCGCGCAGACCGCGCAGCTCGCCGGTCAGCTGCTGGGCGCGGGCCGGCGCGACGTCGTCGCCGAGGTAGACGACCAGCGCGCCGCCGCTGCCGGGGTGCGCGTCGGCCCAGCGATCGATCGACGCGGCGGTGATCCCGGCGGCGCCGGCGACGAACAGCGCCGCGATCAGCGCGAGCGTGGTCCACAGCGCCGCCGCGGGCCGCCGGATCGCCAGCGCGCCGCCGCGCGCGAGCGCCGAGCCGAGCCGAGCGATCACACGTCCTCGTCGCACGCGAACGGGCCGGTGACCCGATCGAACACCGGCTCGGGCGCCGCCGGCTCGATCGCGACCGTGGCGTCGAACGGATCGGCGAGCCCGGCGAGGTCGTAGCGCCGCGGCCGGTAGACCAGGCGGCGGGTGGCGTGCGCCGCGCGCGGCGTGTTCGGCTTGCCCGGCATCACCGCGCTCCCGCGATGCGGCTCGCCAGCGGGAACGGCACCACGTTGGGCAGGTCGCGCGGCAGCCCATCGGCGCCGGTGCCGACCGGCGCGGACATGTCGACCAGCAGCTCGTCGAGCGCGACGCCCCCGGTCACGAGCTGGGCCAGCGGCGACAGCCGGGCCCGGACCAGGCCGAGCTGGCGCCAGCCGTCGCGCTCGGCGATCGCCCGCAGCTGCGGATCGCGGCCGAGCACCAGGCACGCCGCGCCGTTCCTGGCGGCGTCGGACAGCGCCGCGCACACCAGCTCGGCACCCTCGGCGTCCTGCGCGCTGGTCGGGTGATCGGCGATCACCAGCTCGGGCTCGCGGACCAGGGCGCGCGCGACCGCGACCCGCTGGCGCACCGCCGCCGACAGCTGATCGACCTGCACGCCGGCCTCGGCCTCGAGCCCGAGCAGCGCGAGCACGCGCGCGGCGCGCACCGTCGACAGCGAGCGCGGGATGCCGTCGATCTCGAGCGGCAGCACGACGTTGAGCTGCGCGCTGCGATCCTCGAGCAGGCACAGGTCCTGCGGCACGATGCCGACCCGGCGGCGCAAGAGGCGCAGCGACGACCGCCGCAGCTTGCCGACGTTGTGGCCGAGCACTTCGATATGTCCCTCGGCCGGGGTGGCCTCGCCGAGCACCGCGGCCACCAGCCGCGAGGTACCGACGCCGGCCGCCCCGACGATCAGCGCGCGCTCGCCACCGGTCACCCGCAGGTTCGCCTCGTTCACGAGCGGCGAGCCGCCGCGCGGATTCTCGAGACGAATACCGACCAGCTCGATCCCTGGCTGATTCGTGATCATCGCCTTCAGACCTACGCGGCTTGATCGATCCGGGCAAAAAAACGACCATCGCGGGCATGCGGCGATGCCTCACGCTGGTGATCTGGATCGCGGCGTGTAGCGGCGAGGACACCGCCGATCAGCTGCATCAGATGTCAACACGGCTCGACGAGACCGCCGGCAAGGTCCGTGCGTACGACGCGCGGATCGCGGCGATCGAGCAGCGCGGCGCGGTCGACGCCAGGGCGGTCGCGGGCGAGCTGCTCGCGAAGGGCAAGGACGCCGGGCTGTCGGGGCCACCCGGGCCGCCGGGGCCCGCGGGCGCGCAGGGCAGCACCGGGCCGCCGGGACCGGTCGGCGTCGGCTCGGCGGGGCCCGAGGGCGGGCGCGGCGCCAAGGGCGATCCCGGGCCGCCCGGCCCCGACGGGCCGCAGGGCATCCAGGGCTTGCAGGGGCCGCAGGGCCTGCAGGGCACCCAGGGCGCGCAGGGCCCCAAGGGGCCGGCCGGGCCGCCGGGCGCGTACGGCAACAAGACCGACGTCGCGCGCCGCGAAGCGCGGATCTCCGTCGCGCCGGGCCAGGTCGCGACCGCCGTCGCCAGCTGCGAGCGCGCGGCCGACCGGTGATCACCGGCGGCTGCTACGCCGATCCGCAGTGGATGGCGCAGCTGATCGCGGCCCGGCCGCTGGCGATGACCGACGCGCAGGTCGCGGCGAGCTGGCGCTGCGATTACCGCAACACCTCGCCGGCGTCGACGATCGAGGTCGTCGCCGAGGTCTACTGCGTGCGGCCGCGGGACTGATATCCTGTCGTCATGCGCTGGCTCGTCCTGTCCGTGACCACCCTGATCGGCTGCTCGAGCACGATGGCCGCCGACGATCAGGCGCCGATCGACGCCGCGGGCGGCACCGGCGGCGAGCCCGCCGAGCTGGCCGGCATCACCGCCGCGCACAACCGCGTGCGCGCGATGACCGACACCGCCACCGCGCTCGTCCCGCTGGTCTGGGACGACGCCCTGGCGGCGACCGCGGCGGCGTGGGTCGCGCAGTGCAAGGACGCCGACGGCAACGGCCTGGTCGACCACAACGATGGCCGCTCGGCCGGCCACCCGTACTACGTCGGCGAGAACACCTACGCCTCGAGCGGCACGGCCACGGGCCCGGGCGCCGTCGGGGCCTGGGCCGGCGAGCTCGCCCACTACCACTACGACACCAACGCCTGCGACAGCGGCCAGGACTGCGGCCACTACACGCAGATCGTGTGGCGCACGACCACGGCGCTGGGCTGCGCCCTGGCCACCTGCCGCGGCCTCGCCTACCCCAGCTCGATCGTGTGCGACTACGGCCCGGGCGGCAACGTCAACAACGCCAAGCCGTACTAGCTCACTGGCCGACGATCTGGTCGTGCATGGAGCCCAGCGCGTTGAGCAGCTCGTTCTGCTCCTGCTGGCCGACCTTGAACTTGTTGAGCGAGGCCTTGAGGTCGTCGACCAGCGCGTTGAAATCGGCGTCCTTGACGTGCATGCCGGTGTGCGCGGTCTTCATGTCCTTGCCGGTGTACTTGCACGGACCGTGCGACGCCTCGCAGATCTGATCGACCAGCTTGTTCTCGAGGTCCGGGATGTTGGTGTTGGCGAAGAACGCGTTGATCCGCACGTCCTTGGCGACGCGCTCCTCGACGAAGTCCTTGACCACCGCGGTGATCGCGTCCTTGCCACCGAGCCGGTCGTACAGCGGCTTACCCGCGGCGTTGTCGGCGGTGTTGGTGTCCTTGGCCTTGCCGCCGCCACAGGCAGCGAGCGAGGCGATGGTGACGAGCGAGAGCAGCGTGGTGCGAATGAACATGTCTGGGCGCATTGGTAGCAAACCTGATTGTCGAGTTGCACTAATCAGCTCGATCTATCGCTGTCCGGATCCTCGCCGCCACCAACATGTGTGGTACTTCGCAGGCATGCCCGCGGTGACCACCGACCTGACCGACCAGCTGTTCATCGTGACCGGAGCCAATACCGGCATCGGCAAGATCACCGCGCGCGAGCTCGCCCGCGCCGGCGCCAAGGTGATCCTCGCCTGCCGCTCGCAGGACAAGACCCAGCCGGTGATCGACGAGATCCGCCGCGAGGTCCCGAACGCCAAGCTCGAGTTCCTGGCGATCGATCTCGGCGACCTGGCGTCGGTCCGCAAGGCGGCCGAGACGATCCTGGCCCGCAACGAGCCGATCCACGGCCTGGTCAACAACGCCGGCCTCGCGGGTGCCAAGGGCCTAACCAAGGACGGCTTCGAGCTGACGTTCGGCGTCAACCACCTGGGGCCGTACCTGTTCACCCGGCTCCTGCTCGATCGGATCAAGCAGGCCGGCCACGCGCGGATCGTCAACGTGGCGAGCGCGTCGCACTACCACGCCAAGGCGATCGACTGGGACGCGCTCAAGCAGCGCACCCGCAGCGGCACCGGCATGCCCGAGTATGCGGTGTCGAAGCTGGCGAACGTGCTGTTCGCCAAGGAGCTGGCGCGCAAGCTCGAGGGCAGCGGCGTGACCACGTACGCGCTGCACCCCGGCGTGGTCGCCACGGACGTGTGGCGCCAGGTGCCGTCGGTGCTGCGCTGGCTGATCAAGCGGTTCATGATCACGCCGGACCAGGGCGCGGTGGCGAGCCTGCGCTGCGCGACCGAGCCGGACTTCGGCAAGCAGACCGGCCGCTATTACGACGTCGGCGGTAAGGAGAAGGAGCCGAGCAAGCTGGCCAAGGACGAGGCGCTCGCCAAGACGCTCTGGGACAAGAGCGCCGAGTGGGTCGGGCTGCCCGCCTGACGCCTAGCTCGCCTTGAACGTCGTCGCGTCGATGCCGTGGCGCTGGAGCAGGCGGCGGAAGTTGGTGCGGTCGAGGCCGGCCAGGCGCGCGGCCTCGGAGATCGAGCCCTTGGCGCGCTCCATCGCCATCACCAGGTAGTTGCGCTCGAACGTCGCCGCCGCGCGGCGCTTGGCCTCGGTCAGCGGCGGCAGCTGATCGTCGTCGGCGTCGAGCGACGGCACGGAGATCTGCGCCGAGCTGCGCGCCGCGAACCCGGCGCGCTCGAGGATGACCGTCGGCAGCGACTCGGTGGCGACCACGTCGCCGTGGCGTAGCGCGACCGCGTGCATGATCGCGTTCTCGAGCTCGCGGACGTTGCCCGGCCAGTGGTAGGCCATCAGCGCGTCCAGCGCGTCGGGCGACACGCTCATCTGCACCGCGCCGCCGTGCTTGCGCAGGAAGTGGGCGGCGAGGATCGGCAGGTCGTCGATCCGATCGCGCAGCGGCGGCACGCTGAGCACGACCACGTTGAGCCGGAAGAACAGATCCTGGCGGAACCGGCTCTGCTCGACCGCCGCGGTCAGGTCGACGTGGGTCGCGGCAATCACGCGGACGTCGACGGTGCGCACGCCGCTGCCGCCGACCGGCCGGACCTCGCCCTCCTGCAGCACGCGCAGGAGCCGGGCCTGGACCGCCATCGGCATGTCGCCGATCTCGTCGAGGAACAGCGTGCCGCCGTCGGCCTCGACGAACACGCCCGCGCGGTCGGTGGTCGCGCCGGTGAACGCGCCCTTGGCGTGGCCGAACAGCTCGCTGTCGATCAGCGACTCGGGGATCGCGCCGCAGTTGAGCGCGACGAACTTGCGCTTGCGCCGCGAGCCGCGCTCGTGCAGCGCGCGCGCGACCAGCTCCTTGCCGGTGCCACTCTCGCCGCGGATCAGGATCGACACGTCCTGGCTCGCCAGCCGCTCGAGGGCCGCGCGCAGCTTGCGCATCGCCGGCGCCGTGCCGATCAGCAGCGGATCGGTCGCGTCGTCGGGCTGCTGCTGCTGCCGGCCGGCGAGCTGGCGCCGGAGGTTGGCGTAGTTCGCCGCCGACTCGACCATCGAGGACAGCTCGAACGGCCGGAACGGCTTGGTCAGGTAGTAGAACGCGCCGGCGCGCATGCACGTCGTCGCGGTGTTCGCGCTGTTGTCGCCGGTCAGCATGACGATCGACGACAGCGACCCCGCCTCGCGGAAGCGTTTGAGCACGTCGATGCCCGACATGCCGGGCAGGCCGACGTCGAGCAGCACGACGTCCCACGCGGCGTTGTCGTTGCTGTCGAGGCGGTTCAGCACCGGGCGAGGATCCTCGGAGACCTCGACGTCGTGACCATCGCCGCCGAGCTTGCGCACGATCGCCTTCGCGACCTCGACGTCGTCCTCGACGACCATCACCTTCACCCGTGAAGCAGCGCCGTCCATTCGGGAATAGACAGGCTCGCATCGCGAGCGAAGAAATTCAATCGGACTACGCGCTTCGTTGGTGAGCGAGCAGGGGCTGAGCGGGGCCGCCCGCTCGCAGCGCCTGGGCGACCTCGGTCAGTCGCCGGCGCAGGATCGACGCGGGAGCGGGCTTGACGAAGACCTCGTTGGCGCCGGCGCCGAGGCACGCGGCGCGCGCGTCGTCGCCGTCGTCGCCGCTAAGTACGGCACAATACACGCCGGTGCCGAGGCGCTGGCGGACGTGGCGGACCACCGTGATCCCGCTGGTCCGCATGTTGAGATCGACGAGCATCAGCTCGAACGGCTCGGTGTTGGCGAGCTCGATCGCCGCGGCGCCATCGAGCGCGGTCGTGACGGCGAACCCCGCGCGGGTCAGGCACGACGACAGCGCCTGCAGGATGCCCGGGTCGTCGTCGGCGACGAGCACGCGGGCGAGCGGCGGACCCGACGAGCCGGACGCGAAGGGTCGGCTCACGCGGCGTCCTGCATGGTCTGCTCGCCGAGCTGGGTGCGGAGCCGCTCGACGGCGCGCCACAGCAGCTGGCACACGCGCGACGGCGTGATGCTGAGCGTCTCGGCAATTTGCTGATACGTGAGGTCCTCCAGATAGTGGAGGCCGAGGATGGTGACGTCGCGCTGCTCGAGGTGGTCGAGCGCGCCGCGGACAGTCGCGACCAGCTGGCGGTGGGCGGCGAGCTCGTCGGGCGCGTTGCGGTGATCGGCGACGAGGATCTGGTCGTCGTGCTCGAGCGGATCGACGCCGACGTTGACCAGCTGCGACAGGCCGTTGCGGTACTGCTCGATCGGCATGCCGAGGCTCTCGGCGATCTTGTGCTCGCTGGGCGACTCGCCGCTGTTCTCGAGCAAGCGGATCGTGTTCGAGATCTTGCGGGCGAGCTGGCGGACGCGGCGAGGCAGCATGTCGCCGCGGCGCAGCTCGTCGAGGACCGCGCCGCGGATCCGGTGCTCGGCGAACGACAGGAACGGCTCGGTGCGCGTGTCGTCGTAGCGCTCCGCAGCCTCGGTCAAGCCGAGCATGCCCGCCGCCACGAGATCCTCGCGCGCGACCCAGTCGGGGCAGCGCCGCGCCATCTTGAGCGCGATGCGGCGCGCGACTTCCGCGTGCTCGGAGATGAGTTGATTCCGCTGGCCAGTGCGACCGGTGCGAGAGGCCCGCGCCGTCGTCGTCGTCCGCATCGATTCCATGTCCAGCCACTTGTGCGACTGGCGAGCCAGGTAGCGGACCGCGACTATCTGGATGAAATCACGAAGCGTTCGGCGAATAGCTCAGAGGAACATCGCGGGTGCCTCGCTACTCGTGGGGTAGCAATTTACCCTGAGCTACAACCCGAACGTTAACCGAGAGTTCGATGGCGCTAACCGACCGCGACCCCGCGGCGCGGTGAGTCAATAGGCAGTTCGGCCGCGCGTGGTCGGGAGTGCTGACTATTGCGCTGGCGAGGTTCAGATATCCAGTCTGACAAGAATTGCCGGACTGGATATGTCCGCACGGCAGCTCAGTGGCCATGCCAGCGGCCGCCGGGCCGCGGCCGGCCGGGGTGCGGCCTGGGCGGCGGCGGTGCTGGCGGCGCGGCTGAGCCTGCCGCCGAGCCCGCGGCGCTGCCGGCGGCCGAGCCTGCCGCCGAGCCGGCGGAGGACGCGGGCACGGGCGCGGCGCTGCCGGCGGCGGGACGCGGCGCGGGCTTGGGCGCCGGCTTCGGCGCGGGCTTCGGTGGCGGCGCGACGACCGGCACGGGCACCGGCGCCGCCGAGCTGCCGCAGTGCTCGACGAACACCAGCACGATCATCGCGATCAGGCCGATCGCCAGGAACACGCCGCTGCGGATGATCCAGGCGCGCGGGATCGGCTCCTTGACGTCCGACAGCGACACCATGCGCGCCGCGCGCGGCATCACCTTCGAATCGCCCGGCGGCACGACGGCGACCCCCGAGTACGGCGTCGGCTGGAACGCCGGGATCGACGCCGAGCTCTGCGGCGCGACCACCGGCGCGCTCTGAAAGTCGAGCGCCGGCGCGGCGGCGGCCAGGTCGGGCGGCGCGGTCGCGGCCCGGACCGGCGGTGCGGCCGGCAGCGGCGTGGTCAGCTGCGCCGCGCGGGGCTCGCTCCCGCGCACCGGACCGGTGGGCCACGCCGCGAGCGCGGTGCCGGTGGCGGCCAGGCCCAGCGCCTGGCTCTCGGTGACCGGCCGCGCCACCGCCGGCAGCACCGGCGCGGTCGCCAGCCGCGCATGGCCGTGGGGCGGCGGCGGAGGCGGCGCGACGCCGTCGAGCAGCGCCAGGTACTCGGTCGCGGTGCCGATCCGCTGGGCGGCGACCTTGATCAGGCCGCGCTGGATGATGTCCTCGAGCGCCGGCGGGATCTCGACCCCGGGCGCGGCGTCGGCGAACGCCGGCGGCCGGCGGCTGACGTGAGCGCCGAGCATCGCCAGCGGATCCTTGTCCTCGAACGGCGCGTGGCCGGCGAGCATCTCGTACATCACGATCGACGCCGAGTAGAGGTCCGACGCCGGCGTGATCTCGCCGCCGACCGCCTGCTCCGGCGACAGGTACGCCGGCGTGCCGACGGTGAGCCCGGCGCGGGTCGACGCCGGGTCGTCGGCCGAGCCCGCGTAGAGCTTGGCGATCCCGAAGTCGAGGATCTTCACCATCGACTCGCCGTCCTTCTGGGCGAGGTAGATGTTGTCGGGCTTGATGTCGCGGTGGACCACGCCGCGGTCGTGGGCGTGGCGCAGCCCGGCGAGCACGCCGCGCAGGATGTCGACGGCCTCGAGCCACGGCAGCTGGGTGTCGCGCGCCAGGCGATCGCCGAGCGACTCGCCCTCGAGGATCTCCATCACCAGGTAGCACGCGCCGTCGTCGAGCACGCCGAAGTCGGTCACGCCGACGATGTTGGGGTGGTCGAGCCGGCCCGACGCGATCGCCTCGCGCTGGAACCGCTGGGCCGCCTCGCGGTTGCGGTTGAGGTCGGCGTGCAGGACCTTGATCGCGACCGACTTGCCGATCTTGGTGTGCTCGGCGCGATACACGCGGCCCATGCCGCCGGTGCCCAGCACGCCGTCGATGCGATAGCGATCGTCCAGCACGCTGCCGATCGCGAACTGGTCGTCGGGGTCGATGGGAGAAGGCGACGCCGCCATGGCTAGAGACTCGGGCAACTTACCGCGGCCGGCGCTGGCGACAAAAGGCCACGATGTATGCCGAGCGTGCGATTCAGCGCTTGCGCGGCTTCTTGTGAGGCATCGGCGGCAGGCCGGTGTGCTGGGTCAGCGCCACGCCGGGCTGGAGCCGGCCGCCCGAGGAGCGACCCCGCGCGCCGCCGGGAGCCCCGCCCGGAGCCCCACGATGGCCCTCGGCGCGATCGCCGGTGCCCGCCGGCTGCCACGACGGCACCAGCTGGTGCTTGCCGCCGCCGATCAGGTCGGCGCGGCCCATCCGGTGCAGCGCCTCACGCAGCATCGGCCAGTTGTTGGGGTCGTGGTAGCGCAAGAACGCCTTGTGCAGCCGGCGCTGGCTCAGGCCGCGCACGACGTGCACCCGCTGCTTGTTCTTGAGCGAGCGCAGCGGGTTGAGCCCCGTGTGATACATCGCGGTCGCGCTCGCCATCGGCGAGGGCAGGAACGCCTGGACCTGGTCGGGGCGGAAGCCATTGCGCTTGAGCCAGATCGCGAGGTTCAGCATGTCCTCGT
>DASWOO010000870.1:0-4880 GCA_036404335.1 Kofleriaceae bacterium | reverse complement strand
GCACGCTAACACGGCTCACCCGGCGCCGCAGATGATAGGCTGAGCTTCTGGTGCGAAGCGCGCTGACCTCGTTCCTGCTGGCCGCGGCGCTCGTCGTGGCGCCGGTCACCAGCATGGCCGATCCCGGCGAGACCGCCGAGGTCGCGCCCGACAGCGCGATCCACCAGAAGCTCGCGGTCTGGCGGTTCGATGCGCTCGGCATCGAGCCCGAGCTGGTCACCCGGCTCGAGAGCCTGTTCCGCGCCGAGCTGGCCCGGCTCGCCCGCCAGCCGATGCCGAGCCCGCACGACATCGACCGCGCGATCACCGGCGACGCGCGCGATTGCACCGGCGAGGAGCGCTGCCTCGCCGCGATCGGCAAGAAGCTCGGCGTCGAGATCATCGTCACCGGCACGGTCGGCCAGCTCGGCGACAACTACGTCCTGACGATCAAGGCGGTCGACGTCGCCGGCGGCAAGACCTTGCAGAAGATCCAGAGCGACCCGCTGCGCGGCCAGCCCGACGAGCTGATCGAGGGCGTCCGGGTCGCGGCCTACCGCCTGCTGGCGCCGGCCCAGCTGCTCGGCGCGCTGCAGATCCAGACCGACCTGGTCGGCGCGGCGGTCGAGCTCGACGGCCAGGCGCTCGGCAAGACCCCGCTCGCCAGCAACGGCGTGATCGGTAAGCTCGCGCTCGGCAAGCACCACCTGAAGGTCGTGTCGCCGGCCTACGCCCAGCCGTACGAGGACGATATCGAGGTCCGGTTCCAGAAGGTCAGCCCGGTCGTGGTCCGGCTGGTGCCGTCGACCGAGGTGATCGGCACCGGCAAGATCGAGCGGATCGAGCGCCAGCCGTTCTACACGCACACGTGGTTCATCATCGCCGCCGGCGTGGTCGCCGTCGGGCTCGGCGCGGGCATCGGCTACCGGATCGGCCACGTCGCGCCGTGCCACACCGCCGGCGGGGTCTCGTCGTGCTGAGCCGCGCCGCGCTGGTCGCCTGCGTCGCCGCGCTGGCCAGCCCCGCCCGCGCCGACCGCGCGGTCGCGATCGCCCCGCTGTCGGCGCTCGGCGCCGAGGACACCTCCGCCGCCACCCGCAAGCTCACCGGCCAGCTCGAGGCCGCGATCGCCGCCCTGCCCGGCACCACCGTCGTCCGCGCCGCGCAGGTCGCCGACGCGGTCAAGAAGGCCAAGCGGCCGCAGCTGCGTACCTGCGACGGCGACGCCGCCTGCCTGACCGAGCTCGCCAGCCTGGTCGGCGCGCAGGTCATTCTGTCCGGCGAGGTCGGCGGCCTGGGCGAGTCGCGCGTGGTCTACCTCGCCGCGATCACCGGCGGCAAGGAGCTGCGCTCGACCACGCTCGCGGTCGGCGGCGCGCGGGACGAGGCCGGCGGCCCGGCCGGCGCGATCGCCCGGCTGCTCGACCCCGATCATTACCGCGGCGCGCTGAAGCTCGCGATCGACGTCACCGGCGCGACGATCTACGTCAACGGCAGCGTGGTCACGCCGTCGCCGACCGGCGAGCTCGCCCTGCCCGTCGGCACCCAGGCGATCCGCGTCACCCACCCCGAGTATCACGACTTCGTCCGGTTCATCGACGTCGACTACGGCAAGACCACGCCGGTCACCGTCGGCCTGCAGCAGTACCCGATCGTCCACCGCGATCTCACCGGCCGGCCCGTCGATCGCGACCGGATCGAGTACCTCGACCCGCCGGTCTGGCGCCGCTGGTACGTCGTCGTCCCCGCCGCGATCGGCGTCGCGATCGCCGCCGGCATCATCGCCGCGTACGCCAGCCACAACTTCCCCGACCAGCCCTGCCACCGCGTCGGCAGCGCCGGCGATTGCTAGGCAGCGCCGGTGATGCTCCCACGGGCGTGACCGCTACTTGAGCTGGGCGGCGAGCTGGTTGAGCCGGACGTTGGCCGCCTCGAACTTGCCGTCGGCGTACTTCTGCATCACGTCGGCGAGCACGCCGGCCAGCTGCTGGTTGGTCGCGTCGTCGACCTTGGTCGCCTTGAGCTGGTTGGACAGCCGCGCGGTCTTGGCCTGGATGAACGCGCGGTCGACCTTGATCGCGTCGACGTTCTGCACGAGCTGGGTCGCGGCGAGCACCGCGCGGCCCCAGTCGCCCTCGGCCATCGCCCTGGTCGACTCGGTCTCGAGCGCCTGCGACGGGCCGAGGTCGGCGGACAAGAGGCCCTTGCGCTGCATCGTGGCCCGCGCCCGGCTGAGCAGCGGCTGGACCTCGGCCTTGCTGTACTTGCCGCTCGCCGGCGCCGGCGCCTGGATCACGACCGGCGCGGCGGTGCCGCAGGTGTCTTTCTCGCGCTGGGCGAGCTGGGCCTCGCGCGCCGCCAGGGTCCGCTCGCGCTCCCCGATCGTCGCCTCGCGCCCGGCGACCTTGCCCTCGCGCTGCGCGAGCCGGTCCTCGCGGCTGGCGATATCGGCCGCGGAGTCGAGCTTGGTCGACAGGCTCGACAGCTTGTTCGACATCGTGCCGAGCTCGACCGACTGGCCGTCGATCTGGGCGGTCAGATCATCGCGCTGCTTGGCCAGGTCCTTGGTGTCGCCGCCCGAGGCCTCGGTCGCCTTGATCTTGTCGAGGACCTTCTGGCGATCCTCCTCGAGCTGGGCGCGCTGGGCGAGCAGCGTGTCGCGGCGCCGTACCAGATCCTCCTGCGCCTTGCTCGCGGCCGCGTCGGGCTCGTTGCCGCTCTTGCAGGCGGCGGTGCCGGCGAGCCAAACCGCGAGGACCAAGCGTGCGATCCGCATACCCGGCGATTGTACGACAGGCCGTCTTCGGCGCGGCGGATTTGGTCGTAGAGTGCGCCCATGCTCCTCTATCACGACCTCCGCGCGCCGAATCCGCGCCGGGTCCGGATCTTCCTGGCCGAGAAGGGTGTGGCCTACGACACGATCGAAGTCGAGATCGCGAAGGCGGCGAACCTCAGCCCCGAGTTTCGCAAGAAGAACCCGCTGGCGCTGCTGCCGGTGCTCGAGCTCGCCAACGGCAAGGTGCTGCGCGAGTCGATCGCGATCTCGCGCTACATCGAGGAGCTCCACCCCGAGCCCAACCTGTTCGGCGCCGACCCGTGGGAGCGGGCGGTCGTCGAGCAGTGGAACCGCCACGCCGAGCTCGAGCTGTTGATCCCGATGGCGCAGGTATTTCGCAACACCCACGCGTTCTTCAGCGGCCGGATCCGCCAGAGCGCCGAGTACGGCGAGATCGTGCGCGAGCTGGTGATCGGCCGGTTCGACTTCTTCAACAACGAGCTCGCCAGCCGGCCGTACCTGGCCGGCGAGCGCTACACGGTTGCCGACATCACCGCGCTGTGCGCGATCGACTTCGGCAAGGTCTCGAAGATCCGGGTCGACCCCGCGACGCACCCGCACCTCGCCGCCTGGCACGCCCGGGTCAGCGAGCGGCCGTCGGCGAAAGCCTAGCGGGCCCCGGCGGCGTACGCGTCGCGGGCCGCGGTCATGACCCGCAGCGCGTCCGCCCGGCCGTACAGCTCGCCGATCTCGACCGGCTTCTCCTCGAGGATCTTGTAGTCGCGGAAGAACCGATCGAGCTCGCGCAGGATGTGCGGCGGCAGCTGGTCGAGCTCGTGGTAGTGCGACACCGCGGGGTCGTCGATGCACACCGCGACGATCTTGTCGTCGCCGCCCTGGTCGTCGATCATGTGCATGCCGCCGAGCGCGCGCGCGCGGAGGATGGTCAGCGGATAGACCGGCTCCTGCATCAGCACGAGGATGTCGAGCGGGTCGCCGTCGTCGCCGTGGGTGCGCGGGATGAAGCCGTAGTTCGCCGGGTAGTGCACGGCGCTGTACAGCACGCGGTCGAGGCGCAACAGGCCCGTCGGCTTGTCGACCTCGTACTTGAGGTGCCCGCCGCTCGGGATCTCGATCACCGCGGGGACGAACGCGGCCAGGTCAGCAGGGAGCTCGATGTCGTGGACCGGGTGCATGCGCGCGTTATAGCGCGGCTCGCGTGTTCGCCAGCTGGCCGCACGCCGCGCCGACATCCGAGCCGCCGGAGTAGCGGCGATGCGACGGCAGCCCGTGCGCGGACAGCACGTCGCGGAACGCGGGCATGCGCGGCGAGCGCTCGAACCGGTCGCCGGGTCCGATCGCGTTGTAATCGAGCAGCGACAGGCGCGGGCGCACCCCGGTCGCGGCGTGGAACGCGGTCGCGCGCAGCGCCAGCGCCTCGGCGTCGGCCGCGCTGTCGTTGACGCCGTCGAGCAAGGTCACCGCCCACATCGGCGCCAGGCCGGTGGTCCGCGCGTGGTGCTCGGCCGCGGCGATCACGTCCTCGAGGTCGTGGCGGTCGGCGATCGGCATCACCGACCGGCGATGCGCCGCGATCGCGCTCGAGATCGACAGGCCGAGCCGGACTCGCGGCGCCTCGGCGGCGAGCCGGCGGATGCCGACCGGCAGCCCGGCGGTGCACACGGTGATCGACCGCGCGTCGATGCCCTGGCCGCACGGCTCGCTGAACACGCGGATCGCCTGCAGCACGGCGTCGAGGTTGGCGAGCGGCTCGCCCATGCCCTGGAACACGACGCCGTGAACCCGAGCTGGACCGGCAGCGAGGGTTCCCCCTTGGGGGACCCGGCCGGTCGCGAGCCGGGCGCGCACCACGCGGACCTGCTCGACGATCTCCCACGCCGCCAGGTTGCGGCGTAGGCCGAGCTTGCCGGTGGCGCAGAACGCGCAGGCCAGCGCGCAGCCGACCTGCGAGCTGACGCACACCGTGAACCGCCCCGGGTGCTCGAGCGGGATCCGCACCGCCTCGAACTGCGCGCCGTCCTCGCCGGCGAGCAGGTACTTCACGAACGGGTCGATCGCGCTGGCGGTCTCGGCCTCGACCAGCAGCGCCGGCACCACGCCCGCC
>DASWOO010000869.1:0-2107 GCA_036404335.1 Kofleriaceae bacterium | reverse complement strand
GACTGGGAGCTGCGCGGCGCGCTGATCGCCGCGGCGTGCCGGCTCGCCGAGGCCGCGCAGCTGCGCAGCCTCTGCACGTTCGAGTTCCTCGTCGAGCTCGACGCGATGGGCGCGCCGAGCCAGTTTTTCTTCCTCGAGGCCAACCCGCGGCTGCAGGTCGAGCACACCGTGACCGAGCAGGTGCTCGGCCTCGACCTCGTGCAGATCCAGCTCGCGCTCGCCGCCGGCCGCAGCCTCGCCGAGCTCGGGCTCGCCGAGCGCCCGCCGCCGCCCACCGGCTACGCCGTCCAGCTGCGGATCAACATGGAGACCATGGACGCGCACGGCAACGCGTGGCCGGCCGCCGGTACGCTCGCCGCGTTCGACCTGCCGTTCGGCGCCGGCATCCGCGTCGATACCTTCGGCTACACCGGCTACCCGACGACGACCGCGTACGACTCGCTGCTCGCCAAGCTGATCGTCCACGCCCGCACGCCCGACATCGCCGACGTCATGCGCAAGGCCGCCCACGCGCTCGGCCAGTTCCGCATCGACGGCGTCGATACCAACCTGGCGTTCCTCCAGGCGCTGGTCCGCCACCCCGAGGTCCGCGACAACCACGTCACGACCCGGTTCGTCGAGGACCACGCCGCCGAGCTGGTCGCGGCCGCGGCCGCGTTCGCCCCGGCGCCGTCGGCCGCCGGGTCCAGCGCGTCGCCGGGCCCGGGCACGGTCCCGGGCGCGGTGATCGCGCCGCCGAACACCGTCGCGATCACCTCGCCGATGCAGGCCAAGCTGGTCACGCTGTCGGTCGACGTCGGCGATCGCGTGCGCCCCGGCCAGCCGGTCGCGGTGATCGAGGCGATGAAGATGGAGACCGTCGTGACCTGCGTCGACGGCGGGACGGTGCGGCTGTGCGCCGCGCGCCCCGGCGATGTCGTCGCGGCCGGCGCGGCGATCGTGTTCCTCGAGCCGGCGCGCGAGCCCACCGGCGACGCGCCCGAGGCCGCGGCGGCCGCCGACCCCGACGCGATCCGCGCCGACCTCGCCGAGGTCCGCGCCCGCCACGCGATCGGCCTCGACGCCGCGCGCCCGGCGTCGGTCGCGCGCCGCCACGGCAGCGGCCGCCGCACCGCGCGCGAGAACGTCGCCGCGGTGCTCGACCCCGACAGCTTCACCGAGTACGGCGCGCTCGCGCTCGCGGCCCAGCGCCGGCGGCGCGGCGTCGACGAGCTGATCGAGGCCACGCCCGCCGACGGCCTGGTCGCCGGGCTCGGCACGGTCAACCGCGATCAGTTCGCCGCCGACGCCGCGCGCTGCATGATCGCCGCCTACGACTACACCGTGCTCGCCGGCACCCAGGGCTACATGAACCACAAGAAGCTCGACCGGATGCTCGGCCTCGCCCTCGAGCACCGGCTGCCGTTCGTGCTGTTCGCCGAGGGCGGCGGCGGGCGCCCGGGCGACACCGACGCGTTCGGCATCGGCCTCGACGTGCCAACCTTCGCCCAGTTCGCCCGGCTGTCGGGCCTGGTGCCGACGGTGGGCATCGCGTCCGGCCGGTGCTTCGCCGGCAACGCCGCGCTGCTCGGCTGCTGCGACGTCGTGATCGCGACCCGCGACAGCTCGATCGGCATGGGCGGCCCGGCGATGATCGAGGGCGGCGGCCTGGGCCGCCACGCGCCCGACGACGTTGGCCCGGCGGGCGTCCAGCACGCCAACGGGGTGATCGACGTGCTGGTCGACGACGAGGCCGAGGCCGCGCGCGTCGCCCGCCAGTACCTCGCGTACTTCCAGGGCCCGACACAGGCCTGGCGCGCCGGCGATCCACGCGCGCTGCGCGCCGCGATCCCCGCCAACCGGCTGCGGGTCTACGACGTGCGCGCCGTGCTGCACGATCTCGCCGACGTCGACTCGGTGCTCGAGCTGCGCGCCGGGTTCGGCGCCGGGATCATCACCGCGCTGATCCGGATCGAGGGCCGGCCGATCGGCGTGCTGGCCAACAACCCGCATCACCTGGGCGGCGCGATCGACGCGCCCGCCGCCGACAAGGCCGCGCGGTTCGCCCAGCTGTGCGACGCGTTCGACCTGCCGATCCTCGCCCTGTGCGACACGCCCGGCTTCATGG
>DASWOO010000868.1:0-1614 GCA_036404335.1 Kofleriaceae bacterium | reverse complement strand
ACGCGACCTACCGCGCGCGGCTCGACTTCCTGGTGCCGGCGCTCAAGGCCGCGGGCCTGGTCCCGGCGTGCGAGACCGACGCCGGGTTCTTCACCCTGTGGCGGACGCCCGACGAGGCGTTCGGCGTCGACCTGCGCGCCGAGGCGGCATCGCGCGGCATCGCGCGCGCCGAGCTCTACAACCGCCTGGTCATCGACCGGACCGGCATCGTCGGCGTGCACTTCACCGGCCCCGGCGGCCCGGACGACGCGTACATCCGCTACGCCGTCTGCCCCGACGTCCTGGACCCGGCCTTCCAGGCGCGCTTCGCCCAGGCCCTCGCGCAGGTCCAGCCGCGCTATCGCTCGGCGCGGTAGCGCAGCCGCCTGAGTCGGCCGACGCTCGGCGGCCCCGATCGCGGCGCCGCGCACAGCCCTCAGTGCAGGACGAAGATCGGCACGTCGGCGCTGAGCATGGCGCCGAACTGGATGCCGCCGTCGTAGCAGCGCTGGGTGCCGCACGCGAAGCTGTCGTCGCGCAGGCCGGGCTGGTAGTTGGCGCCGACCATGAGCTGGAAGGGTGACTTGTAGATCCCGAGGCGCAGGTAGAGGCCGGCGTCGACCAGGGTCTTCCAGTTGGCCGAGAGCTGGTCGTTGGCGGTGCTGACCGCGAGCGCGAGCGGGTCGATCAGCGTGGCGGTGACGCCGAGGTGCCACTTGGGCCAGGACCAGACCGTGAGGTCGAAGCCGATCGGCGCGGCGAGGCGGAACTTGGTGAGCGAGACGTCGGCGCCCGCGTCGGCGCCGGAGGCGTCGCGGTGGTGGAGCTGGACGACGCCGCCGCCGAGGGCGCCGACGTAGCCGTTGAACGTGAAGATGCGGTGCGGCGCGCCGTACTTCATCCGGTAGGTGCCGACCGGCGCGGTGACGTCGGCGAGGATGCCCTTGACCTCGGCGCGGTCCTTGGCGGTCGCCAGCGCGATCACGACGGTGATCGCCCGGGTCGCGGTCGACGACACGCCGAGCTTGTTGCTGATCACCGGCAGGCCGAGCAGGTCGACCAGCGCCTTGCGCAGGCCGAGCGGGTCGGCGGCGATGATCGCGGCATAGACCGCCACGGCGTCGTTCAGCACGGCGACGTCGTCCTTGACCGCCTGGCCCGAATTGGGCAGCTTGGCAAGGAGCTCGCCGAACGCGCCGACGATCGCCTGCATCGACGCGGCGAACTCCTTGGCGGTGCGTGCCCGGGCCTCGTCGCTCGGCGCCTGGCTGCGCAGCCGATCGAGGTCGTCCTGGACGTCGATCATCTGCTTGACCGCGCGATAGAACGTCAGGAGCCGTGCGTGCCAGGCGAGGTAGGTCCTGGGATCGACGACGCACGCGCCGTTGGCCGGCTTGGCGCCGCCGTGCACCGCGCAGAACGCGTCGAACGCGTCGGCCAGGATCTTCGCCGGCAGCGGCGGCACGTCGCTCGCGTACTCGTCGGCGCTGGTCCGCGCGATCTGGATCAGCAGCAGGCCCACGCACTCCACGCTCGGGTCCTTCTGCGCGAAGTCGCAGGTCACGCTCCGGGTCGCGTCATCGGCCTGGCTGCCGAGCTGCTGCAGGATCTCGATCGGCGTCTTGTGATCGACGG
>DASWOO010000867.1:0-2752 GCA_036404335.1 Kofleriaceae bacterium | reverse complement strand
GAGCTGCTCTGCGAGTACTACCGCAGCAAGTTCGGCATCGACTGTCGCGGCGTCCGGTTCCCGGGCCTGATCAGCGCCGCGATGCCGGGCGGCGGCTCGTCGGACTACGCCCTGTTCATGTACGTCGACGGCGTGCGCAAGAACGGCTACGACGCGTTCGCCCGCGCCGACACCCGCATCCCGCTGATGTACATGCCCGATGGCGTCCGCGCCCTGCTCGAGCTCGCCATGGCCGACGCGAGCAAGCTGACCCGCACGATCTACAACATCGCCGCGTTCTCGCCCCGCGCCGACGAGATCGCCGCCTCGGTCAACAGCGTCCTGCCCGACGCCAAGTTCACCTTCAGCCCCGATCCCGACCGCCAGGGCATCCTCGACTCGTGGCCCCGCGCGCTCGACGACTCCGCCGCCCGCCACGACTGGGGCTGGAAGCCCAGGTATGACCTGGCCGCGATGACCGGCGACCTGGTCCCCAAGATCCGCCGCATGCTCGAGCTCGGCGCGATCCTGTCGTCGCACTGACTGGCGAAATCCGCCGCGCGGGTTAGGCTCGCCGCGATGTACAGCAACGCCAAGGCGGTATTCGCGCAGACTTTGGTCGAGATCAAGGACGCGGGGCTCTGGAAGCACGAGCGGACGATCACCTCGCCGCAGGCGGCGCATATCCAGAGCGACGGCAAGGCGGTCATCAACTTCTGCGCGAACAATTACCTCGGGCTGTCGAGCCACCCGAAGGTGACGGCGGCGGCGCGGACGGCGCTCGACGAGCGCGGCTACGGGCTGTCGAGCGTGCGGTTCATCTGCGGCACACAGGACCGGCACAAGGAGATCGAGGCGGCGATCTCGACGTTCCTGGGCACCGAGGACACGATCCTGTACGGCTCGTGCTTCGACGCCAACGGCGGGCTGTTCGAGACCCTGCTCGGCGAGGACGACGCGATCATCTCGGACGCGCTCAACCACGCGTCGATCATCGACGGCATCCGGCTGTGCAAGGCCGAGCGGCTGCGCTACGAGCACGACAACCTCGACGACCTCGAGGCCAAGCTCAAGGCGACGCAGGGCAAGCGGCTGCGGATGATCGCGACCGACGGCGTGTTCTCGATGGACGGCGACATCGCGCGGATCGATCTGATCTGCGACCTGGCCGAGAAGTACGGCGCGCTGGTCATGGTCGACGACAGCCACGCGACCGGCTTCGTCGGCAAGACCGGCCGCGGCTCGGCCGAGCTGCGCGGCTGCCTCGATCGGGTCGATGTCTTCACCTCGACCCTGGGCAAGGCGCTGGGCGGCGCGTCGGGCGGCTTCACCTCGGGCAAGCGCGAGATCGTCGATCTGCTGCGCAACCGGTCGCGGCCGTACCTGTTCTCGAACACGCTGGCGCCGCCGATCGTCGCGGGCTCGCTCGCGGCGATCGAGCTGATCAGCGCGTCGACCGAGCTGCGCGACAAGCTCGAGGCCAACACCGTGCGGTTCCGCGAGGGCATGACCCGGGCCGGCCTGGCGATCCGCCCCGGCACGCACCCGATCGCGCCGGTCATGCTCGGTGATGCCAAGCTCGCGGTGGAGATGGCGCAGCGTATGCTGCAGCACGGGATTTACGTGATCGGATTCGCGTACCCGGTGGTGCCCAAGGGCCAGGCGCGGATCCGGGTCCAGCTGTCGGCCGGCCACTCGACCGCCGACGTGGACCAGGCGATCGCCGCGTTCACCACCGTCGGCAAGGAGCTGGGAGTCGTGTCGTGAAGCCCGACGCCATCATCGCGAAGATCCAGGCCAGCCTGCCCGACGCGGTCGTCGAGCTGCGTGATCTGACCGGCACCGAGGACCACTGGCACGCCACGATCGTGTCGGCCGGGTTCGCGGGCAAGTCCTTGATCGCCCGTCACCGCCTGGTCATGGCCGCGCTCGCCGAAGAGATGAAAGGCCCGATCCACGCGCTGACCATGGATGTAAAGTCGCCGGACGAAGCGTAATGCGGCGGGATTTGTCGGTACAAACCGCGTGGCGTCGTGCGACCCTTTGCCACGGACGCTAATGGCTGCCGACGGCGCCGCAGAAGAACAGTTCGGGCCTTACCTCGTCTACGAGCGACTCGGCGTTGGCGGGATGGCGACGGTGCATCGCGCGCTCGAGCGCGGCATCGAGGGCTTCGAGCGCGTCGTCGCGCTCAAGCGGCTGCTGCCGCATCTCGCGGCGGACGGTAGCTTCATCAAGTCGTTCGTCCGCGAGGCCAAGCTGGCCTCGCAGCTCAACCACGTCAACATCGTCAGCATCTTCGAGCTCGGCCGGGTCGGCACCGAGTACTTCATCTCGATGGAGTACATCGACGGCCGCGATATCCGCCGCATCCTGCGGCACGCGCGCCGGGTCTCGGGGCCGCCGCCGGTCCACGTCACGGTCGGCCTGCTGATCCAGCTGTGTGACGCGCTCGACTACGCGCACCACAAGGTCGACGACGACGGCGCGCCGCTGGGCCTGGTCCACCGCGACGTGTCGCCGTCCAACGTGCTGGTGACGTCGACCGGCCAGGTCAAGGTCATCGACTTCGGCATCGCCAAGGCGCAGTCGGCGCAGCTGCGGACCCACACCGGCCGGGTCAAGGGCAAGCTCGCGTACATGGCGCCCGAGGCGCTGATGGGCAAGGCGCTCGACGCGCGCAGCGACCTGTTCGCCGTCGGCATCATCGCCCACGAGCTGCTGACCGCGCGGCCGCTGTTCGCGACCAAGAACGAGTACGAGACGCTGATGA
>DASWOO010000866.1:0-3306 GCA_036404335.1 Kofleriaceae bacterium | reverse complement strand
TCACGAGCAGTCCGAGGGGCTTCTATTACCGCCAGCGCCCGGGTGGCAGCGCTGCGAGCCGCGGGGATCTGGCGCGCCCGGCAGCGTCGGCGCCAGAACCCGAGATCTACGCTAGGCAGCGTATCGCGTCGGCCGAGGTTGGCAGCCTGAGCGACCTGGCGCAGGACGACTTCGCCGCCTCGCTCAACCAGTGAACGAAGCGCGGCGCGCTGCAGCTGTGTGCGGTGCTGGCCACCGTGGTGGCGGTGGTCGTCGCCACTGCCGCGGGCGCGGCGGCGGCAGCCGGCGAGCTGCTGCTCTATGGCGCGATCGGGATCGCGCTGGCGCGCTACCTCGAGCACCGGCGGCGGCGCTTCCTGATGACCTTCGATCTCGATGGGGCCGACGCGGCGCGCTTCCAGCGCTTGGCCGCGGCGCTCGCCGAGCTGGCGACCAGCGGCTCGTTTCGCGGCGTGACGCAGGTCGGTCATCATGCCGACTGGAAGCGCAACGGTGGCGCGACCCGTGCGCTGTCCTTCGACACGGCGGCCTTACGGCAGGCCGTGCCGCCGCACATCGTCACCAACGTCACGCCCTGGATGCTGGCCACACAGGGTTTGCAGCTGTACTTCTTCCCCGACCGCGTGCTGATCCGTCGCCGTGGCGAGCTCGCGGCGCTGTCGTACACGCAGCTCGAGAGCTCGCAGGCGCGCTGCGTGTGGGATGAAGCGCTGCCCTACGACGCGCGCGTGGTCGGCGAGACCTGGAAGTTCGTGCGGCGCGATGGCGGGCCAGATGGCCGGTTCAACAACAACCGGCAGATCCCCGTCGTGATGACCGCGAGCCTGACGCTCCGTAGCTCGACCGGGCTCGATATCGCGGTTCAATCGGCCAAGATCGAGGCAGCTGGAAGGCTCGCGGCCGAGTGCCGCACCTACCGCAGCACGGTGATGCTCCAGGCGACGCGGCTACCTCAGCACGACCTCGCCGCGCCGCTGGCGACCGCGCTGGCCGCGCTCGGGCTCGACGCGCTGCCGACGGCTGCGAGCCTCGAGCAGATCTATCGCGAGCTGGGCACGCGCAATCATCCCGACAGGTTCGCGCGTGCGTCGCGCGAGCTCCAGGCGTTCGCGGGCCAGCGGGGTGCCGAGCTGGCCGCGGCCTACGAGGTCGTGCGCGCGCAGCTCGGCGGCGACCCATCGGCGTCCGGGGGGCGGGCGCTGGTCCCGCTCGCACCGGTGGTCCCCTCCTCCCGCTGGGTACGCGCGGAGCGGCTCGCGTCGATCGCGGCGGCGGGGCTGGCGCTGTCGCTGTTCGTGGCGCTCCGCGCGTCGAGCCGCGCGCCGTCGTCGGTGAGCACGGCGCATGCGGTCCAGCCGGTCGTGGCGGCCGCGGCCCGGCCCGCCACGCCGACGCTGCCGGCCCCGCTGCCCGTGCGGCGTGTCGTGATCGCGTGCCCGCTGCGCTTCGAGCCGTCGCCGACGTCTCGCGTGCTTGCAGGCATCGCGGCGGGCGCGGCGCTCACGATCCTGGACGGCGCGCGGGCTGGCTGCGCGTGCGGCTTGCCGACGGCCGCGAAGGCTGGACCGGGCCGAAGTGCTGGGAGCCGGCCGCCAGGCCCACGCGCAGCCCGCCGGCCAAGCTGATCGCACCGCCGGCCACGCCGCCGCCAGCCACGCCGCCGCCAGCCACGCCGCCAGCCACCGGCTACGCCGCCACCAGCCACGCCGCCGCCGCCAGCCACGCCGCCGCCACCGGCTACGCCGCCGCCAGCCACGCTGATCGCACCGCCGGCCACGCCCCCGCCGCCGACCACGCCGCCGCCAGCCACGCCGCCGCCCACCACGGCCACGCCGCCGCCCGCCACCCCGCCGCCCGCCACGCCCACACCGGCTATCGAGCCTGCCAGCACCGCCGCGGTGCCGCTCGATCCCTACGCGGCCCCGGCGCCCGAATAGCGCCATGGGGAACGCCGCTGGGGCGGCCGCTAGCTCGCGGTCAGCTTGTCGCCGAGCGCGCGGATGTCGGCGGGGGCGAGGGCCTGGGTGAAGACCATGGGCAGCTCGGCGACCTTGGTCTTGGCGCGCTTCTTGAGCTCGTCGAGGTAGCGCTCGTTGAGCTCGCGGCGGTCGCGGGAGAGCTGGGCGTGGCCGGCCAGGGCGGCGAGCGGCGGGGAGAGCGCCGGGTCGGCGACCAGGGCGTCGAGGACGCGGCTGACCGGGGCGCCGGGGGCGAAGTGGCGCGGGAACATCTGGTTGACGATCAGCTGCTGCGGCACGATGCCCGATGCGGTGAGCTTGGCCTCGAGCTCGAGCGCCTCGTTGACCGGCATCTCCTCGGCGAGCGTGACCAGCACGGTCGAGGTCCGCGCCGGGTCGGTCAGGAGCTCCTTGATCGTCCGCGCGTCGCGGGTCAGCGGGCCCTCGGGCACGGTGTCGGTGATGACCCACGGCACGCGCAGCATCGAGATCGAATGGCCCGACGCCGGCATGTCGAACACGATCGTGTCCCACACCGGCTTGCCGCGCTTCTCCTCGGTGGTGTGGAACCACGCCTTGCCGAGCAGCGAGTAGTCGTCGAGCCCGGGGATGGCGCGCAGGAACGCCTTGGTCACCCGGTTCTCGAACACCATCTCGTAGACGGTCTTGAACTTCAGGACCATCAGGCCGTACTCGGCGAGCGCGCTCGCCGGCGTGGCGTTGACGGCCGACAGGTTGGGCGCGAGCTCGACCAGCTCGGAGCCGACCGCGGGCTTGCCGAAGTAATCGCCGAACCGGTCGTTGGCCGAGATCTCGTAGAGCAGGGTCTTCTTGCCCTGCGCGGCGAGCTTGCCGGCGATCGCGGCGGCGACCGTGCTGCGGCCGACGCCGCCCTTGCCGACGACGAGGATCAGGCGACGATCGAGGTTCATGGCATGGCCTTCGCGGCCGGCGGGCTCGCGGCCTCGGGCTCGACCAGCACCGCCACGCCGCTGGCCTCGGCCGAGCGCCAGCCGATCAGCTTGCGCAGCGTCCAGATGCCGTCATCGGGCGTGATGTCGACCTTGATGTCGACGACCTTGTCGGCGCCGAGCGACTTGGCGGTGGCGAGCAGCATCCGGTTGACTACGTAGTCGAGATCGACGTGACCGGGAATCGGGATCCACATGAAATACGCGCTGGTCACCTGAGCATGGATCACGGCGATCGGCCGCAGGTGCGGGCCCACATACAGCGCCTCGGACTGGACGCGCACGGTGCCGACCGACTAGCACGCCGCGATCGCCGCGAGCGCGCAGCCCAGCACGACACGACGTCCGCTCATGGAACGCACGCTAACACGGCTCAC
>DASWOO010000865.1:0-4061 GCA_036404335.1 Kofleriaceae bacterium | reverse complement strand
CCGACGTCGCGCGCGAGCCGGGTCACCTGGTCGGCGAACGAGCTCAGCTGGTCGACCATGATGTTGACCGTGTTCTTGAGCTCGAGGATCTCGCCCTTGGCGTCGACCGTGATCTTGCGGGTCAAGTCGCCGAGCGCGACCGACGTGGTCACCTCGGCGATGTCGCGGACCTGGTTGGTCAGGTTCGACGCCATGCCGTTGACGTTGTCGGTCAGCTCCTTCCACGTGCCGCGCACGCCCTCGACCGAGGCCTGGCCGCCGAGCCGGCCCTCGGTGCCGACCTCGCGGGCGACGCGGGTGACCTCGGACGCGAACGCGTTGAGCTGATCGACCATCGTGTTGAGCGTGGCCTTGAGGTCGAGGACCTCGCCGCGCGCGTCGACCGTGATCTTGCGCGACAGGTCGCCGGCGGCGACCGCGCGGGCGACGTCGGCGATGTTGCGGACCTGGTTGGTCAGGTTCAGCGCCATCGAGTTGACGTTGTCGGTCAGCTCCTTCCAGATGCCCGACACGTCGCGGACCTGGGCCTGGACGCCGAGCACGCCCTCGGTGCCGACCTCGCGCGCGACGCGGGTGACCTCGGACGCGAACGCGTTGAGCTGATCGACCATCGTGTTGATCGTGTTCTTGAGCGTGACCAGCTCGCCGCGCGCCTCGACCGTGATCTTGCGGCCGAGCTCGCCGTTGGCGACCGCGGTGGTGACCTCGGCGATGTCGCGGACCTGGTTGGTCAGGTTCTTGGCCATCTGGTTGACGTTGTCGGTCAGCTCCTTCCAGATGCCCGACACGTCCTTGACGTCGGCGGTGACGCCGAGCGTGCCCTCGGTGCCGACCAGGCGGGCGACGCGGGTCACCTCGGCCGCGAACCGGTTGAGCTTGTCGACCGTGGTGTTGATCGTGTTCTTGAGCTCGAGGATCTCGCCGCGCGCGTCGACGCCGATCTTCTTCGATAGATCGCCGACCGCGATCGCGGTGACGACCTCGGCGATGTTGCGGACCTGCGACGTCAGGTTCGACGCCATCGAGTTGACGTTCTGGGTCAGCTCGCGCCACACGCCCGACACGTCGGCGACCTCGGCCTGGCCGCCGAGCACGCCCTCGGTGCCGACGTCGCGGGCGACGCGGGTCACCTCGGCGGCGAACGAGCTGAGCTGGTCGACCATGATGTTGATCGTGTTCTTGAGCGAGAGGATCTCGCCCTTGGCCTCGACCGTGATCTTCTTGCCGAGGTCACCCGAGGCGACGGCTGACGTCACCTCGGCGATGTTGCGGACCTGGAACGTGAGGTTATTGGCCATCGAGTTGACCGACTCGGTCAGCTCGCGCCACACGCCGGACACGCCGCGCACCGTGGCCTGACCGCCGAGCCGGCCCTCGGTGCCGACCTCGCGGGCGACGCGCGTCACCTCGTTGGCGAACGCGCGCAGCTGCTCGACCATCGTGTTCATCGTGTTCTTGAGCTCGAGCAGCTCGCCCTTGACGTCGATCGTGATCGTCTTGGTCAGGTCGCCCTGGGCGACCGCCGTCGTCACGCGCGCGATCTCGCGGACCTGCGACGTCAGGTTCGACGCCATCAGGTTCACCGAGTCGGTCAGGTCCTTCCACACGCCGGACACGCCCTGGACGCGGGCCTGGGCGCCGAGCTTGCCCTCGCCGCCGACCTCCTGCGCGACGCGGGTCACCTCGGAGCCGAACTGCGCGAGCCGGGCGACCATGCCGTTGACGATCCGCGCGTGGCGCAGGAACTCGCCGCGGCGCGGGCCGTCGGGGCCCTCGAGCTCCATGGTCTGCTCGAGATCGCCGCGCGCGACCGCGGTGACGACGCGCGCGATCTCGTCGGCGTGGCCGCTCAGGTCGCCGATCACCTCGTTGACTGACTGGATGTAGCCGGCCCAGCCGCCCGCGAGGTTGAACCGCCGCATCCGCTTGCCGGCCTGGCCCTGCTTGCCGACCGCCTGCGAGACGTCGCCGGCCTCGTCATGGATGATCTTGACCATGTCGATGATGTCGTTGAACGTCTCGCAGATCTGGCCGTCGACGCCGGTCAGGTCCTCGCGCAGCCGGATCGAGAAGTCGCCGCGCTTGAACGCGCGCAGCGCGGCCAGCAGCTGGCGGTGCTCGAGGCTGGGCGCCTTGGCGACCGCGACCGCGTGGCCGTTGGTGCCGCTGGACCCGTTGCTGCTGCCGTTGGACCCGTTGCTGCCGTTGGCCGCCTTGGGCTTGCGGCCACGCGCCGCCGGAGCGGCCGCCGACCCGCGACCGCTCTTCGTCGTCTGGACAGTGCTCATGCTTCCTCGGTTCCGTACAGGGCGCGAAGGATCTTGTCGGCGCTGGCGGGCTTGACGATGTGCGCGTCGAACCCGGCCTCGAACGCCGCCGCGCGGTCGCTGGCCTGGCCGTAGCCGGTCATCGCGATCAGGCGGGTCTTGTGATCGGTGAGCTGGCTGCGGATCGTGCGCGCGACCTCGTAGCCGTCCATGTCGGGCAGGCCGATGTCGATCAGCGCGACGTCGGGGCGCTCGGCGACGATCCGCTTGATCGCCGACGGGCCGTCGCTGACCACCGAGACCTCGTGGCCGCGCAGCCGCAGCAGGTCAGCGACCAGATCGCGAAGATCGGGCGCGTCGTCGCAGACCACCGCGCGCAGCGGCTTGGCGGTCGGAGCTTGCTTTGCTGGATCAGTCTTGCGCATGGCCTTCGCGGTCTCGCCCTGGAGCGGCAATCGGATCTCGAACGTCGCGCCCTTGCCCTGGCCGGCGCTGGCCGCGGTCACCGAGCCGCCGTGCAGCTCGATCAGCCGCTTGACGAGCCCGAGGCCCAGGCCCAGGCCACCCGCACCATCGGGGGTGACGCGCTCCTGGACGAACATGTCGAAGACCTTGGGCAGCAGGTCGCCCGGGATGCCGCGGCCGTTGTCGATGACCCGGACGTAGCCATCGGCGGCGTCGACGCCGTAGTCGACGACCAGCGCGCCACCGGGCTCGGTGTACTTGGCGGCGTTGTTGATCAGGTTGCACACGCACTGGATCAGCCGGACCGGATCGCCGTTGACGATCGCCTTGCCATCGCCGTGGCCGGTCACCTCGAGCTTGTGGCCGCGCGCGTCGATCGCGGTCTTGCACGACGAGACCGCCTCGTCGACGACCTCGGCGAGCTGGGTCAGTTCGCGGCGCAGCTCGAGCTTGCCGGCGGTGAACCGCGCGACATCGAGCAGATCGTCGACCAGCCGGGTGATGTGCTGGACCTGGCGCTGGACGATCTTGCGGATCCGGACCGGCACCGGCTTGTCCGGGTCGTGCTCGAGAACCTCGACCGCGGTCTGCAGCGGCTGGAGCGGGTTGCGCAGCTCGTGGGCGAGGATCGCGAGGAACTCGTCCTTGCGCCGATCGGTCTCGGCGAGCTGCGCCATCTGCCGCTCCATGACCTCGGTCTCGAACCGCCGGCGCTGGGTCTGCATCTCGCGCTCGTGCGCGCGCTTCTGCTCCTCGCGCAGCTCGTCGGCCTTGATCGCCAGCTCGATCGTCCGCTCCTGGAGCTGGACGAACACCGTCGCCTTGGCCCGCAGCACCTCCGCGCGGATCGGCTTCATCAGGAAGTCGAACGCGCCGAGCTCGTAGCCGCGCAGCACCGCGTCGTTCTCCCACGACAGGCCGGTGATGAAGATGATCGGCGTCGCCCGGTTGCGCTCGCGGCTGCGGATCAGCTTGGCGGTCTCGAACCCGTCCATGCCCGGCATCATCACGTCGAGGATGATCAGCGCGAAGTCCTGCTCGAGCAGCTTGCCCAGGGCCTCGAGCCCCGAGTGGGCCAGGACCATCTTGCGGCCGAGCGGCGACAGCGCCGCCTCGATCGCGATCAGGTTGGTCTGGTGGTCGTCCACGACCAGGATGTCCCGGCCGTAGCTGACCTGCAGCGGCTCCTCGCCGTCGAACGACGACAAGAGGGGGCTCGACGCGCTCGGGCTCAACGGATTCGGCATAGCGGGACGCTCCGGACGATGTGACGTCGTTTTACGCGCGCCGATAATGGGGAGAGCACCGGCGGGGACGAATTGCATGCCA
>DASWOO010000864.1:0-7710 GCA_036404335.1 Kofleriaceae bacterium | reverse complement strand
GCGATCCGCTGCGCCCGGCGCTCGTCGAGCTCCTCGAGGCTGCGCGGCCAGTCCTCCTTGAGCAGCCGCGACAGGCTGCGGTCGGCCAGGAGCCGGCCCTCGGTCTGGCAGGTCGGACAGTAATTGGCCTCGTTGTCCGCGTAGACGATGCGCTGGACCTTGGTCCCGCACACCGGGCACGGCTCGCCGAACTTGCCGTGCACCGCCATCTCCGGCCGGAACGCGGTGACCTTGTCGGGGAACCCGTCGCCGACCTCCTCGCGCAGCCGCTGGGTCCACAGGTTCAGGCTCGCCACGCACGCGTCGTGGAGCTGGGAGATCTCGTCGTCGGTGATCGACGACGTCATCCGGAACGGCGACAGCCGGGCGGCGTGCAGGATCTCGTCGGAGTAGGCGTTGCCGATGCCGTCGAACAAGGTCGGGTCGGTCAGCGCGCGCTTGATGGTGTGGCGCTCGGAGCGCAGCCGCTCGCCGAACGTGGCCGCGGTCGCGGTGAACACGTCGAGCCCGCCGCGGTCGAACTCGGCGAGCGCCGCCCGCCCGGCGACCAGGTGGAGCGACGCCCGCTTCTTGGGCGACGCCTCGGTGAAGATCAGCGTGCCGTCCGGGAAGTCGAACGCGGCGAGCCCGACCTTGGCCGGCAGCTTCTCGCCCCGCTTTTTCCAGCGCAGCCGGCCGGCGATCATCAGGTGGATCACGATGTAGCGATCGCCCTCGACGCCGATCACGATCCGCTTGCCGAGCCGGTCGACCGAGGCCACGCGCGCGCCGCACAGCTCGGCCGGCGACGGCGAGACGGTGCGCAGCACGAACGGGCTGGCGATCCGGATCGCCTCGATCGGCCGGCCGACGGTCAGCGCCGCGAGCCGCTCGACATAGACGGTGACGTCCGGCAGCTCGGGCATGCGAGGGCGGCGAGTATAACCTCGCTCGACCTCGGCAGGATGGTCGCGTCACCAGCGCACACCGTGCGACCATCGCGCGCCGATGCCGCGTACATGCTTCGTCACACGGCCTCCCCCGCGGTCCGCAACTTGCTGGTACGCGAGCGCGATGACACGCCTGTTCCTGATCTCGACGGGCGTCCTGCTCGGCGTTGCCGGTGCCGCTCACGCCCAGCCGACGGTCTCCGCCCCGCCCCCCACGTCGTCCCCAGGTGAGCCGCCTCCACCGACCGTCGCTCCGAAAACCGATGATCACGAGAAGACCGAGTTCAACATCGTGCCGCTGGTCGGCGGCAACAGCGACATCGGCATCGGCGCCGGCCAGCTCAGCAACATCTCCGGGGTCAAGCAGGGCATCGAGCCGTTCCGCTGGCAGCTCGAGACCAGCGCGTTCATCAGCTTCAAGCCGCAGCACGGCTCGCTGATCGTCCCGCTCCAGGACTACTGGGTCGCGTTCCACCTGCCCTACCAGGGCCCGCGCCGCGTCCGGATCGACGCCCGCGCGGCCTACACCGACGAGCGTGCGCTGCCGTTCTACGGCATCGGCAACGCGTCGACCGTGCCCAAGGACATCCCGGTCGAGCAGACCCAGTTCGCGCGGATCCACCCCACCCTGCTGCTGCGCGCCCGGATGCCGGTCTACCGCGACGTCTACGTCACCGCCGGCGACGTGTTCACCTACAACCGGTTCACCGTGGCGCCGACCAGCGTGCTCGGCCAGTACGCCGCGACCGGGCCCGCCGATGGCCGCAAGTTCGTCGGCTCGTTCGCGCCGCACAGCGTCGAGCTGGCCGAGGTCGGCGCGCAGTACGACACCCGCGATCACCAGATCGATACCCGCAGCGGCCAGTTCCACGAGATCCAGTTCCGGCTCTCGCCCAAGCTCGGCTCCGCGCTGCCGTACGACTACGAGCGGATCACCGCCACCACCCGCGGCTACTACCCGGTCAACGACCGGATCACGCTGTCGGCGCGGCTGGTCGGCGACGTGATGCTCGGCGACGTGCCGTTCTACGAGCTGGCGCGCTACGACGAGACCCCGGCGATCGGCGGGCTCAACGCCGTGCGCGGCGTGCCGGCCAACCGCTACTACGGCAAGGTCAAGCTGTTCGGCAACCTCGAGGCCCGCAGCGACCTGTTCGGCTTCCACTTCCTGGGCAAGGCGCTCAAGCTCGGCGTCGCCACGTTCTTCGACGCCGGCCGCAGCTGGACCGAGCTGCTCCACAGCCACCCCGACCTCGACGGCTCGGGCGTCGGCCTCAAGTACGGCGTCGGCGGCGGGCTGCGCCTGCAGCAGAGCACGACGTTCGTGCTGCGGTTCGACGTCGCCTACTCGCCGGACGCCTCGCCGGTCGGCGCGTACTTCACCGCCGGCCAGATCTTCTAGCTGGCTAGCCGGTCTTCTTGCGCGACGACGCCCGCTTCTTGGGCGCCGCCTCGGCGATCTCGGCCTCGGCCGGCGCGGCCACCGCCGGCTTGCGGTCGGCGTCGCGGCTCATCCCGAGGCTTGCTTTGAGCGCCTCCATCAGGTCGATGACCTTGCCGGTTGGCGCCTCGGGCTGCGCCGTGATCTCCTGGCCCTCGACCTTCTGCGCGATCAGCTCGCGCATCCGCGCCTGGACCTCATCCTTGTACTTGGTCGGCTCGAAGGTCTCGTGCGCGATCTGCTGGATGATCTGCTTGGCGAGGCCCAGCTCGGCGGCCTTGAGCTCGGGCAGGTCCGGCAGCGGGACCTCGTCCCACGGCTTGACCTCCTCGGCATAACGCAGCTGGTGCATGATCAGGCCGTTCTGTAACGGCCGCAGCGACACGATGTAGCTCTTGCCGCGCGCCGAGTACGACGCCACGCCGACCAGGCCGGTCTCGATCATCGCATCGTGGATCAGCTTGTAGGCGCGCTCGCCGCCCTTGTCCGGGCCCAGGTAGTAGCTCTTCTCGACCCACAGCGGATCGACCGCGCTCGCCGGGACGAACTCCTCGATGCCGATCGACTGGGTCGCGACCGCGTCGAGCGCCTTGATCTCCTCGGGCGAGAACGCGACGTACTGGCCCTTGCTGTGCTCGTAGCCCTTCACCGTGTGCTCGCGGTCGACGACCTCGTTGCACTGAGTACAGATGTACTGTTGCTTGAGCCGCGCATGATCGGCGTCGTGCAGCATGTTGAAGTGGATGTCGCTGCCGGTCTCGTTGGTGGTGTAGAGCTTGGTGGGAATCGACACCAGACCGAACGAGATCGTGGCCGTACCGATCGAGCGAGCGGGCATGCGATAATTGTTACCGATCTGCCCGACGACACCTAGTTTGTTGCGGAGCGAAGAATTCCGATGCCCTCCGACGACAGCGTCGACCACGACGACAAGCTCGATGCGTATCGCGCCAAGCGCACCGCGGGCGTGACACCTGAACCCATGGCCAGCACGCCCGCGGCCGGGCGCGGGCCGCGGATGTTCGTGGTCCACCAGCACGACGCGACCCGCATGCACTGGGACCTGCGGCTCGAGATCGACGGCGTGCTGTGCTCGTGGGCGGTGCCGAAGGCGCCGTCGATGGACCCCGACTACAAGCGGCTCGCGGTCAAGGTCGAGAACCACCCGCTCGAGTACGTGCACTTCGAGGCGGTGATCCCCGGCGGCAACTACGGCGCCGGGCCGATGATCACCTGGGACCGCGGGCTGTTCCGGCCGCTGATCGATCCGGCGCAGGGCCTGCTCGACGGCGAGATCAAGTTCGAGCTGTACGGTTACAAGCTGCGCGGCGCCTTCACGCTCGTCCACACCGGCAAGGGCAAGCGCGGCCGCAGCTCGGGCCGCGGCTCGAACGACTGGCTGCTGATCAAGAAGCGCGACGCCCCGGCCGAGCTGTTCCTCGCCGAGGGCCGGCCGCTGTCCGAGGCCAGCGTGCTGTCGGGGCTGACGATCGACGCGCTGGCCGCCGGCGCGCCGGGCCATCGCCAGGTGATCGCCGAGCTCGCCGGGCTGGGCGCGCCGCGCCGCGCGGTCGTGCCCGACGCGCTCGAGCTGATGCTGTGCCACACCGCCGACGCGGTGTTCTCGTCGGACGAGTGGATCTTCGAGCTCAAGTACGACGGGTTTCGCATGGCGAGCTTCGGTGGTGCCGGCCGCGCCGAGCTGCGCTATCGCTCGGGACAGGACCCGACGCCGCGGTTCCCCGAGCTGACCTCGGCGCTGCGCGCGCTGCCGATCGCCGAGCTGGTGCTCGACGGCGAGCTGGTGATGCTCGACGCCGAGGGCAAGCCCGACTTCCAGCGGCTGGCGACCCGCGCGCAGGTCCATCGCACGTCGGAGATCCAGCGGGCGGCGCTCGCGACCCCGGCGACCTACGTGATCTTCGATCTGCTGGGCGCGGCGGGGCACGACCTGCGCGGCCTGCCGCTGCTGGTCCGCAAGAGCCTGCTCGCGCGGATCCTGCCGGCGGTCGGCCCGCTCAAGTTCGCCGAACACATCCCGTCGCACGGCGAGGCGCTGCTCGCCCAGGTCGTCGAGCGCGGCCTCGAGGGCGTGGTCGCCAAGCGCGCCGCGTCGCCGTATCGCGCCACGCGGTCGCGCGACTGGCTCAAGATGAAGCGCGATCCGGAGGGCGACTTCGCGGTGTGCGGCTACACGCCGCCCAAGCCGTCGCGCACCGGGTTCGGCGCGCTGCACCTGTGCGTGCGCCACGACGGCCGCTGGAAGTGGGCGGGCAAGGTGGGCTCGGGGTTCGACGACGCGCTGCTTGGCGAGCTCGCCGCCGAGCTCGCCGGCCGGCCGGCGTGGCGGCCGACGTTCCCGCGGCCCGAAGGCGCGAGCGACGTGCGCTGGGTCGAGCCGGCGCTGGTGGTCCAGGTCCGCTACCGCGAGTGGGGTGAGGACTCGTCGCTGCGGTTCCCGGTGTTCGTCCGGCTGCGCCCCGACAAGCAGGCGACCGAATGCGGCATGACGGTCCGCCGGACTGGCGAGGAGCCCGACGCCACGCCCGAGCTGGAGGTCGAAGCCGAGGCGCCGGTCCGCGAGCTGCGGCTGACCAACCTCAAGAAGCTGTTCTGGAAGACCGATCAGGTCACCAAGGGCGACCTGATCGACTACTACCGCGCGATCGCGCCGTACATCCTGCCGTACCTCGCCGACCGGCCGACCGTCCTGACCCGCTACCCCGACGGGATCGACGGCGAGATGTTCTATCAGAAGGACATGCCGGACTGGACGCCGCCGTGGCTCAAGACCGTGGCGCTGTGGAGCGAGCACAGCCAGCGCGAGGTCCACTACGTGGTGATCGACGACGCCGATGGCCTGGCGTACGTCGCCAACCTGGGCTCGATCCCGATCCATGCCTGGGCCAGCCGGACTGCCAATCTCGAAAAGCCGGACTGGACGATCGTCGACCTGGATCCCAAGAACGCGCCGCGCGAGCACGTCGTGCCGCTGGCCCGCGCGATCCATGATCTGTGCGAGGCGGCCGGGCTGCCCAACTATGTCAAGACCTCGGGCCAGACCGGGCTGCACGTGCTGATCCCGCTCGGCGGCCAGTGCACGTTCGACCAGGCGCGGACGCTGGCGTACCTGATCGGCCTGCTGATCGAGAAGCAGCACCCGACGATGGCGACCACGTCGCGCAACCCGGCCGGGCGCCATGGCCGGGTCTACCTCGACTGGGGCCAGAACGCGCACGGCCAGCTGCTGGTCGCGCCGTACAGCGTGCGGCCGGTCGGCGGCGCGCCGGTGTCGATGCCGCTGACCTGGGACGAGGTCGTGCCCGGGCTCGACTCCCGGCAGTTCAACCTGCGCAACGCGCTCGATCGCGTGCAGGCCTGGGCCGGTGACCCGTGCCTCGGCGTCCTGACCGAGCGGCCGGATCTCGCGGCGGCGCTCGAGCGGCTCGACGCGTTGGCAAGATAACGATCGCGTGATTCGCGTGGCTCGCGTGGCAACCCCACGCCCCGAGCCCGCCGCCGGCGTCGACGACCCTGTCTCCCTCCAACCCCCGACGCCGGCAGCGGGCTCTTCCCCACCGTTCACTTCATCGGGAAGACGCCGGCCGCCGTGATCCCTTCCGAAGTTTTTTTGGCGCGCGACAGCCAATTCCGCCCTGGATCGAATTTGCCAATCGCGCGCCGGATGTGAGTCCACAGCACGACGGCACTGCAGATTAAAATTCGGCAATTCGCAGCCGCATAGTGCTGCACTGTTCGTCATTCGCGGCGATCTACGACGAGCGCTAACAGCGGATTATCCGACTGGAATATTTTCCCGGAATGTTGCTACCCGGACTCGTCACCTGGATAACGTGCCCTTGACCCGCCATGGAAAGACATGCCAGCGTCGCTCCGGGGTGGACGACGATCCGGGCGAACACGTCCCCGCCGCCGAGGAGACGGCGGCGCTGGCGGTGCCACGCACGATCACCGCCGAGCTGGAGGGCCCACAGCCCCCGCCGGACGATCCGTCGCCGCCCGCGCCGCCGGGTGGTGGCAGCAGCGACCCGCCAGCCCCTTCGGGGGGCGATGACGGCGAGCCGCCGCGCGATCCGAACAAGCTCGCCGCGATCGAGCGCGCGCTGCTTCAGGTGCCGCTGCACCTGAGCAAGCTCCGCGAGCTGGCGATCCGGCTGTGTGCGACCACGACCGAGGCCGATGACCTCGTGCAGAACACCGCTGAACGCGCGTTCAAGGCTGGCATGCCGCTCGACATCAAGGAGCCGCTGTTCTGGCTGACGACGATGATGCACCGGCTGTTCATCGATCACTGCCGCGCGGCCAAGCGCCGGCGGTTCGAGCCGCTCGAGGATCTGCACGGCGCCGCGCTCCACGACAACGTGACCCGGTTCCCGATCCCCGAGCCCCAGCCGGTCTGGGAGCACATCTCGCTCGACGACATCCGCCGCGCCCTGCAGGAGCTCACCCCGCCGTTTCGCGAGGTGTTCGAGCTGCACGAGTTCGAGGGCTGGCGCTACGAGCAGATCGCGAAGCGGATGCAGATCAGCACGGTCACCGTCGGGACGCGCCTGTCCCGGGTCCGCCGGCGGCTGCGCGAGATCCTGACGAGGAAGGGTGGGTAGGATGATGACCGATCGCTGCAATGATCTAGATCTGTTCTTCGATCGAGAGCTGGAGGCCGCGGCCGCCGATGCGTTCCGCGACCACCTCGCAGGCTGCGCCAGCTGCCAGGACGGGCTCGAGGGCCGCATGCTGGAGGCCGCGCGGCTGATCGGCGAGCCCATGCCCATGGACGAGGCGCACGACGCCGGTGGCTACGCCGCGACCACGCCCGAGGCGATCGATCTGCACTTCGCCAAGCAGGCGCCACCCGTGCTCGAGGTCGCCCGCGCCCCCGAGGCGGGCCCGGCCGGCGCCGGTGAGATCGCCCGTGGGGCCCGGCGCGGCGCGCGGCGGCTGGTGATGACCGCGGCGATCGCCGCCTCCGCCGGTGGCTTCGCCGCCGCGGCGGTCTCGACGTGGCTGCTGACCACGCCGGCCGCGCCCGCGCTGCCCCAGGCCGCCGCGCCGCTCCTGTCCGAGCGCCAGGTCGAGGTCCGGTTCTCGTCGCCCGAGCTCGATCGCCACCGGCGATTTCTGGTCGTGCGCGGCACCGCGCCGGCGCCCCGGGAGCAGATCGACCTGCGCTATCTCTCGGCGCTCGAGGCGCGCCGCGACTGGAACACGCTGGCCGGCGCGCACGCGCTGATCGGCGAGCTGAGCTCGGCCGCGCAGACGCTCGCCGGGCTGGCGCCCGGGGCGAACCACCTGAGCGACCTGGCGGCGATCGAGCTGCTG
>DASWOO010000863.1:0-2719 GCA_036404335.1 Kofleriaceae bacterium | reverse complement strand
AGCGCCGTGCTCGTGATCTCGGCCGCGGCGGTCGGCGAGGTCGCGCGCCGCCGCCACCGCGCCGCGTTCGACGCCGCCGTCGCCGCGGGCGCGCAGCGCGTGCTCTACACCAGCCACATGGGCGTCGGCCCGGCGTCGCCGTTCCCGCCGATGCCGACCCACGCCGAGAGCGAGGCGATGCTGGCGACGCTCGGCGTGCCGTTCGTGGCGCTGCGCAACGGGTTCTACGCCGCGAGCGCGATGATGCTGCTCGATCAGGCGCTGACCACCGGCAAGCTGATCGCGCCCGAGGACGGCCCGGTATCATGGACGAGCCACCGCGATCTCGCCGCGGCCGCCGCGATCGCGCTGACCGAGCCAGACCGGTTCGCCGGCGCGACCCCACCACTGACCGCGGGCGAGGCGCTCGATCTCGCCGCGGTCGCGCGCCTGGCGTCCGAGCTGACCGGCCGGGCGATCGAGCGGGTCGTGGTCAGCGACGAGGCGCACCGCCAGACCTTGCTGTCGTACCAGGTGCCGCCGGACCGGGCCGACCTGCTGATCGGCATGTTCCGCGCGAGCCGCAACGGCGAGTTCGCCGCCGTCGACCCCGCGCTGGGCGAGCTGCTGGGCCGCGCGCCGACGTCGCTGCGCGACGTGCTGCAGCGCCACGTGGCATCACGCGCCTAGCCGCGGCGGTGAACCTCGTCTGCCGGGCCGCGTGCGCTATGGTGGCCCCGACCGAAGGCCGCCGCATGAGTCAGACGCCGAGAGACGACACGTCCGCGACGCCGCCCGGCACGCTCGGGCTGTCGCGCGACAAGCTCCGGCGGCTGCAGCCGGAGCTCCTGTATCCGCTGCGCTGGTGGCTCGCGCGCAAGCGGATGATCGCCGGGCACAAGCGCGGCCGGAAGTACCTGCTGACCCACGTCCAGGAGCACCTGATGCTGGGCGCCGCCAATCCGGCGCTGGTCGTCTCGCTCAAGCCGCTGCGCATCGCCGCCTACACCAGCGATCTGGATTGCGTCGCCCTGCTCCACTTCGCGCCGGGGTTCGCGCGCGACTACCAGCTCGCGGTCGGCCAGCGCCTGCTGTCGATCAACACGTACGCGGCGCGCGACAAGGGCATCGCCGCCGATCTGCGCGAGGGCCCGGGCGCGACCGGCCGCTGGGGCAACTTCGCGCCGTACATCGCCGAGTTCCTGTCCGACGACACCGCGGCGATCGAGGGCTGCAAGCTGCGGCTCGCCGCCGGCTACGCGCGCGCGGCCGAGCTCGCGCCGCTGTGGATCGCCGAGCGCGGCAGCCTGGCGCGCGATGGCCGCCCGCTGTTCTGCAGCCTCGAAGCCCACATCCGCTGATCGCCGCCGGTCGGGATGGCTAGTGGACCTTGTCGCCGGCCTGGACGCCGAACCCGCTCGCCGGCAGCTGCACGCCGTTGACCATGGTGCCGCCGTTGTGGATCGCCGGAAACATCGGCTGCATGCTCTGCGGGAAGCCGAGCGCCGGCTTGGTGAGCTCGCTCAGCCGGGTGCGCTCCTCGGCGGTGAGCGTGACCGACAGCGACTTGAGGTTGTCCTCGAGCTGGCTGACCCGGCGCGCGCCGATGATCGTCGAGCCGACCTTATCGACCCCGGGCTGACCGCGCACCCAGGCGAGCGCGACCGCGGCGACCGAGGTGTCGTGCGCCTTGGCGATCTTCTCGAGCTCGTCGATCACCGCGAAGGTCTTCTCGGTCAGGTACGGCAGGAGGAACGCGCCGCGGTCGGCCTTGGCCTCGCCGGCGGTCTTGCGCGTGTACTTTCCGGACAGGGCGCCGCTCTTGAGCGGCGACCACGGCGTGATGCCCAGGCCGAACTCGAGGGCCATCGGCACCAGCTCCTGCTCGACCGAGCGCTCGAGCAGCGAGTACTCGATCTGCGTCGCGATGAACGGCGACCAGCCGCGGAACCGCGCGAGCATGTTGGCCTCGACGATCTTCCACGCCGGCGTGTCCGACACGCCGATGTAGCGGACCTTGCCGGCGCGGACCAGATCCTCGAGGGTCGCCATCGTCTCCTCGATCGGCGTGTGCGCGTCCCAGTTGTGCAGCCAGTACAGATCGATGTAATCGGTCTGCAGCCGGCGCAGCGAGTGCTCGCACGCGTCGATCACCGACTTGCGGCTCGAGCCGCCGCCGTTGGGATCGCCGGGGTACAGGTTGCCGCTGAACTTGGTGGCGATCACCAGGCGATCGCGCTTGGCCGGGTGGCGGCCGAGGTGATCGCCGATGATCTTCTCGGAGTGGCTCTTGGTGTAGAAGTTCGCGGTGTCGAGGAAGTTCCCGCCGGCCGCGATGTAGCGGTCCATGATCTGCTGGGATTCCTCGACGCTGGAGCCCCAGCCGAGATCCTCGCCGAAGGTCATCGTACCCAGGCACAGCGGGCTGACGCGCAGGCCTGAGCGGCCGAGCGTGACGTAATGATCGAGAGACATGGGCCGATGTCTACCGCAGCGCCCGACCGCCGGCGAGCTTGTGGCCCGTGAGACCGTCGACCCACGCGTTGTATTGCGTGGTGATCGGCGGGTCGCCGGCGGGTACGGCGGCGTACTTGGCGCGGGCCGACGCGCTGATCGGGAACGCGGTGATGAGGCGCGCGTGGCCGGCGTCGCGGATCGAGTAGATGAGCCAGGCGGCGTCGGCGTCGGTCGGGTGCGGAAAGTCAACGAAGTCGGTGCGGAGCTCGACGGTGCGGCCGGC
>DASWOO010000862.1:0-3541 GCA_036404335.1 Kofleriaceae bacterium | reverse complement strand
GTGGTCGAACGGAGAACCGTCCGCTCCACGCGCCTTCATCCCGCCTCGCGACAGACATACGTCCGCTCGCAGCGCACGCGAGATCGGATCCGCGATCGTCTTCGTATCCCCGCTAGCGAAAACTTTTGCGAGAGGCTCGCTGTCCGGACCGCGGACAGCCGTCATATCGGCTCCGTGGCCGCGATCGCGGACACGACCCACTAGGCGTGTTTCGCGCGAAACACCCGCGTGTTTCACCGGATCACGTTTGCCACCTCGCGCTCGCACCCGCGGCCCGGCTAACCACGCGCAGCTCCCGCCGCCCTCGCTCGCCACGCGCAGCGCCTCCGTCGGGACGGATGGCGCACTGCTTGCTCGATGCAGCAGCGAACCCCTTGGAGCGCGCCGTGACCATCGAGATCGAGCCGTTCTACGACGCCGTCACGTCGACCCTGACCTACCTGGTGTTCGACCCGCGCACCCGCGACGCGGTCGTCATCGATCCGGTCCTCGACTACGACGCCGCGTCGGGCCGCATCGCGTTCGACTCGGTCGCCAAGCTGATCGCCCGGATCCGCGAGCTCGGCCTCCACCTGCACTACTCGCTCGAGACCCACGCCCACGCCGATCACATGTCGGGCGCGCAGTGGCTGCGCCGCGAGCTCGGCGCGCAGATCGCGATCAGCGCGCGCATCACCGCCGTGCAGGCGCTGTTCAAGCCGATCTTCGGCCTGCCGCCGAGCTTCCCGACCGACGGCTCGCAGTTCGATCGCCTGCTCGCCGATCATGACGTCCTCCGCGCCGGCGCGCTGACCCTCTCGGTGATCGCCACGCCCGGCCACACCCCGGCGTGCGTCAGCTACCTCGTCGCCGACGCGGTGTTCACCGGCGACACGCTGTTCATCGAGGACGCCGGCACCGGCCGCTGCGACTTCCCGCAGGGCTGCGCCGTCGCGCTCTATCACTCGATCCGCCGGCTGTACGCGCTGCCCGCCGCGACCCGCGTGTTCGTCGGCCACGACTACCAGCCCAACGGCCGGCCGCTGCGCTACGCGACCACGATCGCCGACGAGCGCGCGCGCAACATCCATGTGACCGAGGCGACCGGGCTCGACGAGTTCGTCGCGTTCCGCAAGGGCCGCGACCGCGTGCTCGCCGCGCCCCGGCTGCTCCTGCCCAGCGTCCAGGTCAACATCGACGCCGGCCGCCTGCCGTGCGCCGAGTCGTCCGGCCGGCGCTACCTCCGCATCCCGCTCGACGTCGAGGTCGAGCCCGCTCACCAGGACCGCGTGACCGCATGACCGCGCCCCAGACTCGCTCCGCCTACGTCCTGATCGCCGGCTTCGTCGGGCTCGCGCTGACCGTGCTCGGCGCCCCCGGCTGGATGGCGCTCGCGGCCGGCATCGCGCTGGCGTTGACCACCGGCCAGAACCCGGGGCCCGCGGCCAAGCAGCTGACCAGCCGCGCGCTGCAGCTCGGCGTGGTCGCGCTCGGCGCCGGCATGAACCTCGTCGCCGTGTGGCGCGTCGGCACCAGCGGCGCCGCGATCACCGTCATGACGATCAGCACCGCGCTCGGCCTGGCGATCGTGCTGGGCAAGAAGCTCGGCATCGCCGGCAAGACGCCGCTCCTGATCGGCGTCGGCACCGCGATCTGCGGCGGCAGCGCGATCGCCGCGGTGTCGAGCGTGATCGACCCCGACGAGAGCGAGCTGTCGGTCTCGCTCGCCGTCGTGTTCGTGCTCAACGCCATCGGCCTCGTGCTGTTCCCCGCGCTCGGCCACCTGTTCGGGCTCAGCGAGCCCGTGTTCGGCCGCTGGGCCGCGCTGGCGATCCACGACACCAGCTCGGTGGTCGGCGCCGGCATGGCGTACGGCCCGACCGCGCTCGCGGTCGCGACCACGACCAAGCTCGCCCGCGCGCTGTGGATCGTGCCGCTGACCATCGGCGTCGCGCTCGCGCAGACCGGCGGCGCGCGGTCCGGCAGCCGGTTCCGCAAGCTCGCGCAGGTCCGCTGGCCGTGGTTCATCCTCGGCTTCGTCGCGATGGCCGCGGCGTTCACCTGGATCCCCGGCCTCGGCCTGCTCTCGCACCCGGTCGTCGTCGTCGGTCAGCGCGCGCTGGTGCTCGCGCTCTACCTGATCGGCCTGTCGCTGTCGCGCAAGGCCCTGCGCCGCGTCGGCCTGCGCCCGCTGCTGCTCGGCCTGACCCTGTGGATCGTCGTCGCCGCCGTCTCGCTGCCCCTGGCCGCCTGGCGGACCTGAACCGCCCCGCGCGCGGCGCTTTGCGTTACCGTCACGCATGCGGTTCATCATCGGCTTGCTCGTCGGAGTCCTGCTGCTGATCGCCTTCGCCGGCCTGGGCCTCGGCGTCGTGTTCGTCGCCCAGGCCGTCGACGCCGCCAGCGCCGACCTGCCCGCCAACATCCTCGCCGCCCTCGGCCTCGGCGCCGTGCCCTTCGCGATCGGCACCGTCGCGCTCGGCGGCGCCGTCGTCACCCTCGCCGTCGACCAGGCCCGCACCGAGATCGTCAACGCCCTCCTGATCGACGCCCGCCCGCCCGACGAGCCCGCCGCCCCCGCCGCGCCGCGCACCCCCGACCGCAACGCCGGCGACTGGCGCTGAGCCCGCAGCCATGCGCCAGCGCCTCACGCTCGCCGCCATGCTCTGCAGCTGCGCCAAGGGAGCGCCCGAGCTCCCACCCGGCACCTACCTCGCCCGAATCGACCAGACGTGCGTCCACCTGATGCAGCTCCAGACCCTGGCCATGCAGCTCAGCGCCCCGCCCGTCCCCGTCCCCGGCTCTGTCCCCGGCGCCGTCCCCGTCCCCGGCTCCGCCACCGACGCCCAAGAGCGCTCCAGCTGCTACAACGCCCTGACCGCCGACCTCCTCTTCGACACCGACCTGCAAGTCCTCCTCATGCAGGCCGACCCCGGCGCCACCGATCCACGCTTCCAGCCGCTCCGCGCCATCCGCGTCAAGCTCGACCCGCTCCAAGCCCGCCCCTGCGGCGCCCCCGCCTCCCCGCCGCTCGCCCCTGCCGCCATCTCCGCCAACCTCAAGCAGCTGATCACCGTCGAAGGCGACGCCGTCCAGGCCTGCAACGCAGCCGCCGGCCTCGGCCCGCGCACCTGGACGCCTCGCGCCACCAGCTGTCGGCGTTGACCTCATCGCATGCGTGCGTAAGGCGTGGAGGATTGGGAGATCGAACCCCAGACCCTCGGCTTGCAAATCCTCTTTTGTAAGTACTTCAAATATTCGCAAGTCGCAGCTGTTCACATCGCCTCTGCCGGTCTCCGACGAGGACTCAGATCGCGTCGGATCGGGGGGCACCGCCGTTGTTCGTGTCCAGATGAAACAACAATCCACGCCGCTTCCAGTTACCGCTTTAAGTTATTCATATCATTGAATTATTATTCACTTTGTTAACCTTTCACTTGACCAGTTAACAGCTCTGAGGCATGGTCTTCGCGTGACCAGAGATGACGCTATCGTCCAGCTCGCACGCCTCGGCCTAAAGGGCGACGCGGCGTCGGTGGGGCGGTTCCTACGGCGCTTCCTA
>DASWOO010000861.1:0-2464 GCA_036404335.1 Kofleriaceae bacterium | reverse complement strand
GGCTGATCTCGTGGCCGATCACCGCGCCGATGCTGCCGTAGTTGACGGCGTCGTCGGCGTTGGGATCGAAGAACGGCGGCTGGAGGATCGCGGCGGGGAACACGATCTCGTTGAGCACCGGGTTGTAGTAGGCGTTGACCTCCATCGGCGTCATGCCCCACTCGTCGCGGTCGACCGGCTGGCCGAGCTTCTTGAGCTGGCGGTTCCACCAGAACTCGGCTGCATGCCACGCGTTGCCGACGGCGTCGCCGGCGGTGACCTGCAGCGCCGAGTAATCGCGCCACTTCTTGGGATAGCCGATCTTCGGGTTGTACGTCGCGAGCTTCTCCTTGGCCTTGGCCTTGGTCGCGTCGCTCATCCAGGTCAGGCCGTCGAGCCGCTGGCCCATCGCGGTCAGGAGGTTCTGGACCAGGCGATCGGCCGCGGCCTTGGTCTCGGGCGTGAAGTGCTTGGCGACGTAGATCTTGCCGATCGCCTCGCCGAGCACGTCGGCGGTGTTGTCGACGCCGCGCTTCCAGCGCGCCGCGAGCTCGGGCGTGCCGCCCAAGGTCTTGCCGTACAGCTCGAACCGCGCGTCGACGAACGCCTTGCTCAGGTAGGGCGCGGCCGCGCCCAGCTGGTGCAAGGTCAGGTAGTCGCGCCACACCGCGACCGGCTGGCTCGCGACCAGCTTGGCCATCCCGGTGATCGCGCTGGGCTCGGCGACCAGCACGTGGCCCAGGCTGTCGAAGCCGACCGCCTTGAGCCACGGCTTCCAGTCGACCGCGGGCGCGGCCTTCTGCAGCTCGGCGATCGACAGCTTGTTATACGTCTTCACCGGATCGCGGTTCTGGATCTGCGTCCAGTGGGTCGCCGCGAGCTTGTCCTCGAGCGCGTAGACCGCGGCGGCGCGCGGCGCGGCGTTCTTGAGCCCGGCGAGCGTGAACATTTGCTCGATGTAGTGCTTGTAGCCAGCGCGCAGCGGCTCGAACTGCGCGTTCTTCAGATCGTACATGTCGCGATCGGGCAGGCCGAGGCCGCCCTGGTAGATCGCGCCGATGTACTGGTCGGGCTGGCGATCATCCTGGCCGACGATCGCATTGAACGGCGAGGTGATGCCGTGCCGGCTGTTGTCGGCGAGCTGGAGCACGACGCCGCGCACGTCGGCGATCTTGGCGATCTTGCCGAGCATCGGCTGCAGCGGCTTGAGCCCGAGCGCCTCGATCGCCGCCTCGTCCATGAACGTCTTGTAGTAGTCGGCGATCTTCTGCTCTTCGCTGCCCGGCGCGCCCGCCACCGCCTCGACGATCGCGCGGGTCTGGACCTGGCTGTCCTCGTACAGCTTGGTGAACAGCGCGTACGCCGACTTGTCCGCCGGGATCTGCGTGGTGTCCGCCCACGTGCCGTTGGCGTAGCGGAAGAAGTCGTTGCCCGGCGCGGCCGAGCGGTCCATGCCGGCGAGGTCGAAGCCCCACGTGCCGTACGCGGTCTTCGCGCGCGCGGGCGCGGCAGCTGGAGCCGGAGCAGGTGCGGGCGCCGGGAGCGCGACCGGCGCGGGCTCGGCCGGCTTGTGCGCCGGGCCGCTGCACGCGGGCAGGGCGAGCGCGAGACTCAGAGACAGCAGCTTGAGCTTCACGGTGACTCCTACCAGATGCGGACGCGCTTGTCGGGCGCCAGGTACATCGCGTCGGACGGCCGGGGCTTGAACGCGTCGTACCAGAGGTCGAGGTTGCGCACCGTCGCGACGCGGAACTCGGCCGGGCTGTGCGGGTCGGTGACCAGTCGGTTCGACAGCTCCTGCGGCCGGTAGATCCGGCGCCAGACCTGCGCGAAGCCCAGGTAGAACCGCTGCTCGGGCGTCGTGCCCTCGATCACCGGGCCCGGCCGGCCGCCGAGCGACAGCTTGTACGCGTCGTACGAGATCGTCAGGCCGGCGAGATCGGCGATGTTCTCGCCCAGGGTCAGCGCGCCCTTCACGCACTGCGCGGGCTTGCCGTCGGCCGCGGGCACCGGGCAGTACGCGTCGTACTGCGCGACCAGCTTGTCGGTCGACGCCTTGAACTTGGCCTTATCGTCGTCGGTCCACCAGTTCTTCAGCGCGCCGGCGGCGTCGTACTGCGAGCCCTGATCGTCGAAGCCGTGGCTGATCTCGTGGCCGATCACCGAGCCGATGCCGCCGTAGTTGACCGCGTCGTCGGCGTTGGGGTCGAAGAACGGCGGCTGGAGGATCGCGGCGGGGAAGGTGATCGAATTGTTCGGCGGATTGTAATAGGCGTTCACTGTCTGCGGCGACATGAACCACAAACCCTTGTCGACGGGCTTGGGAAAGCGCTGAAGCTGCAGGTTCCAGGTGAACCGCTCGCCGCGCACGGCGTTGCCCAGCGCATCGTCGCGGCGGACCTGGTAAGTCGAATAGTCGATCCACTTGTCGGGATAGCCGATCTGCGGAGTGAAGGCGGCGAGCTTGGCATCGGCCTGCGCCCGC
>DASWOO010000860.1:0-2232 GCA_036404335.1 Kofleriaceae bacterium | reverse complement strand
ACGCAGACGTCGATCTCGCTGGTCAGCAGCGTCGCGGCGACCTGGGCATCGGCGGCCTGCAGGATCTCGGCGGTGCTGATGATCGACTTGATCGACCGCGCCAGCGTCGTGCGGTCCTGGCGATCGCCCGACAGCACGAGGATCTGCACGCCGTGGAACGTGGTGACCAGGTGGTCGATCGCCGAGCCGAGCTGGGGCACGACGTCCTGGAACTCGACGCCGATGCCGGGCGGCCCGTCGGGGCTATCGTAGTTGCGGCGCCACGCGACCATGCCGAGCAGGCTGAGCGCGCCGGTGCCGGGCACCAGCAGCTGCAGCTCGAGCAGCGCGCCGGTCGGCAGCTCGACGTCGGTCTCGACGAACATGCCGCCGCGCGACAGGTTGACCGAGTAGGCGACGAGGAAGCTCGACGCCGTGCGGAACTCGACGTGGACCGCGTAGGGGACCCGTTCGTGCTCGCGATCGGCCATGAATCAGCCCGAGTATCTCACAGCAGCCGGTCGAGCAGGCGCTCCAGGTGGTCGAGGTTCATGTAGCGGATCTCGATGCGGCCGGCCTTGCCGGGCTCGTCCTCGGTGATAGTGACCGGGCCGCCGACCGCGCGGGTGAGGCGCTCCTCCAGATCGCGGACCGAGGCCGACTTCGATCCCGGCGTGCCGGGCCCGCGCGGCGATGGCGGCCGGGTGTCCTCCGGCTGCTTGGCCTTCTTGACCAGGCTCTCGGTCGCGCGGACCGAGAGCTGCTTGTCGACCACCTGGCGCGCGGTCCGCTCGATCACGGCTGGATCCTCGAGCGAGAGCAGTGCGCGGGCATGGCCCATCGACAGCCGGTCGTCCTCGACCAGCTGGCGCACGGGCAGCGGCAGCTTGAGCAGGCGCATCGAGTTGGCGACCGTGCTGCGGTCCTTGCCGATGCGCTCGGCGATCTGCTCCTGGGTCAGGCCGAACTCCTCGGCGAGCCGGTGGTACGCCGCCGCCTCTTCGAGCGCTCCGAGATCGGCGCGCTGGACGTTCTCGATCAGCGCGCGCTCGAGCGCGGTGCCCTCCTCGACGTCCTGGACGACGACCGGCACCTCGCGCAGCGCGGCGCGCTGGGCCGCCCGCCACCGGCGCTCGCCGGCGATCAGGAAGTAGCCGCCCTCGGGGCGGGGCCGGACGACCAGCGGCACGATCACGCCGTGGGTCTTCATCGAGTCGGCCAGCTCGCCGAGCTTGACGTCGTCGAACTTGCGGCGCGGCTGCTCCGGGCTCGGGTACAGATCTTCGATCTGGGCCGCGAAGTAGGTCCGCACCCGCTGCGCCGGGGCCACCGGCGGCGTTGCCGGCGCGCTGGCGGCCCCCTGGCCGGCCATCACGCCGTGTGCGCCGGGTCCACCGTGCGCACTGGATCCACCGGGCAACAGGGCTCCCAGGCCGCGGCCGAGCCCGCGCTTCTTGCTGTCGCTCATCGCGATGACGCTCCCGTGGTCGACACCGGCGCCACCCCCGGACGCGGCGCGGGCGCGTGGATCATCAGCGTGCGGTCGATGAACTCGTCGGCGAGCGCCAGATAGCTCTTGGCGCCCTGGCACTTGAAGTCGTAGAGCAGCACCGGCTTGCCGTGGCTCGGCGCCTCGGATAGCCGGACGTTGCGCGGCACCATCTCGTCGAAGACCTTCTTGCCGAAGTACTGCTCGACCTCGCTGCGGACCTGGGTCGACAGGCTGAGCCGCGCGTCGTACATGGTGAACACCACGCCGTCGATCGTCAGCTTGGGGTTGTAGGCGTTGCGGACCTTCTCGATCGTCGCGGTCAGCGCCGACAGGCCCTCGAGCGCGAAGTACTCCGCCTGCATCGGGATGACCACGCCCTCGGCCGCGACCAGCGCGTTGAGGGTCAAGAGGCCCAGCGACGGCGGGCAATCGATGACGACGTAATCGTAGCTCTCGGCGACCGACTCGAGCGCGTTGGCCAGGTAGCGCTCGCGACGCTCCACCCCGATCAGCTCGATCTCGGCGCCGACCAGGTCGGTCGTCGCGGGTGCGACGAACAGCTGGTTGATCTCGGTCGGCCGGATCACGTCCTCCATCGCGACTTCGCCGGTCAGCGCGTCGTAGATCGACAGCTCGATCTTGTCGCGGGTGTAGCCGACTCCGGACGAGGCGTTGCCCTGTGGGTCGAAGTCGACCATCAGCACGCGGTAGCCGCGCGACGCGACCGACGCCGCGAGGTTGATCGCGGTCGTGGTCTTGCC
>DASWOO010000859.1:0-2406 GCA_036404335.1 Kofleriaceae bacterium | reverse complement strand
AGCGCCTCGGCGGCGGCCTCGGGCTCGGTGGCGACGGCCTCGCGCAGATCCTGGCTCATGGCGCGGCTCCGACCGGCGTGATCGTGCCATCGGGGGCCGGCACCGGGCGCGGCGTCGCGTCGCGCAGCGACCGGATGTACTCGACGATCGCCGAGGCCTCGTCGGGCGACAGCGCGCCCTGGTACGACGGCATCACCGGCTGGTAGCCGGCGGCGATCACCGCGCGAGGGTCCATCATCGACTGCGTCAGGTAGGCCTCGTCGATCACGACCTCGCGGCCGTCGTCGGTCGCGCGCCGCTTGCCGAACACGCCGGCCCAGCTCGGACCGATGTAGCGCGTGCCGTCGACGGTGTGGCAGCGCAGGCAGCCGCGCTCGGCGCTGATCTGGCGGCCGCGCTCGACCAGCGAGACGGTCGGCGCCGCGCCGGTCAGGCTGGTCGCGGCGGCGTCGCGGCGATCCGGCGCCTGGCCATCGCCCTTGGCGCCCGCCTGGACGAGCGGCGCGCGCGCGGCGTCGAGCCAGCGCGCGTAGTCCTCGGCGGCGAGCGCGATCACCTGCGCGCGCATGAACGAATGGCGCGTGCCGCAGTACTGCGTGCACAGGATGTCGTAGTTGCCGGGCTCGGTCGCCTCGAACCACGTGGTCACCGCGCGGCCGGGGATCACGTCCTGCTTGACGCGAAACGCCGGGACGAAGAAGCTGTGGATCACGTCGCGCGACGTCATGATCAGCTTGACCGGCTGGCCGACCGGCACGACCAGCTCGTCGGTCGCGGTCGGCCCCGACGGATACGCGAACTTCCACATCCACTGCTTGGCCGTGACGTAGATCGGGATCGCGTCGGCCGGCGGGTCCTGCATCGTGCGGTACTGCGCGAAGCCGATCACCCACCACAGCCCGAACAGCGACAGCAGGCCGCCGATCACCAGGATCTCGAGCCAGCGCGGCGCCGAGACCTTGGGCGTCAGCGGGATCTTCGGCGTGCTCCGGCGAAACCGGAACAGGAAGATCGCGGTGATCAGCGCGGCGAACGCGACGCCGGCGAGCGTGGTCAGGATGACCGAGTAATGCAGCGTGTCGATGGCGCGGGCCATCGTCGAGCGCTGCGGGGGCAGCTGGAGGATCCGGCGCAGCAGCTCGTTCATGGCACCTGCTCCGCGCGCATCCGCCGGCGATCGAACCGGACGAGCGCGATGAAGACCCCCAGCACGGTGAGGAAGATCGCGAGCCCGCCGAGCTGCATGAACCGGGCGATGAACAGGCCGTAGCGCCGGCTCGCCGGGTCGTACTGGAAGCAGCGCATCAGCACCCGGTCGCCGAGCGAGCCGGTCTTGCCCTGCGAGGCCTCGAGCAAGGCGAGCTTGAGGTCGCGCGCCGGGTAGTTGGTGCCGTACAGGTAGCGCGAGATCGTGCCGTCGGGGGTGAGCACGAAGGTGACCGCGGCGTGGGCGAGCGCGCCGGTCCGGGGGTCGCGCAGGAACTTGAACCCGAGCGCGTCGGTCAGGGCGCGGACGCTGGGCTCCTTGCCGACGAAGAACGGCCACCGCGCCGGCGGCGGGCCGCCGAGCTGGGCGAGGATCGCCGCCTGCTTGCGCGCTGCCTGATCGATGCGCTCGCCGGCGTCGAAGCTGATCGTCGCGGCGCGGAACTGGTCGCCGAGCGAGAACCCCGGCAGCGCCTGGATCGCGCGGACGCCGCTGTCGAGCACCAGGCTGCACAGCTGCGGGCACTCGTAGTAGGCGAGCACCAGGACGACCGGGTGGACGCCGTCGAACAGCGCGCCGAGCTGGCTCGCGTGGCCCTGCGCGTCGGTGAACGGCAGGTCGAGCGGCAGCTTCGCGCCGAGGTGCTCGATGACGTCGGCGTCCTCGGCCCACGCGGGCGAGCCGACCGGGGCCTGGGCCGCCTGCGCGGCGGCGGGCGTGACGAGCGCGAGCAGGATCGCGAGCCGGGTCACGGGCGGGATCATCGGCTGCCTTCCCCCGCGCCGATCAGCGCCGGGTCGCTGACCACCGCGTCGATCGCGCGGTCGATCGGGATATGCGCCACGCCGGCCCGGCGATCGATCCACTCGTAGCGCTCGAGGCGATGCGCGCCCGCCGCGATCGCGTCGGCGCCGCCGGTCGCCTGGTCGATCAGGCCGTGCTCGAGCGTCGAGCTCGCCGGCGCCCGCGCGCCCGACGCCGGCACGACCAGCCACCACGCGAGGATCGTCAGCGCCGCGCTGACCGCGATGACGACCGCGGCGAGGCCCCAGACCACGCCGGTCCGCACCCGCTCCGGTTCCTGCGCCTCGATCATGTCCCCTCGCGGTAGGCGATCGCCTCGGCGAGCGCCGGATCATCGAGCGCGATCGCCGCGCGCGCCCGGGGCCGCAGCAGCGCGAACGCGGCCGCCAGGCCGA
>DASWOO010000858.1:0-9249 GCA_036404335.1 Kofleriaceae bacterium | reverse complement strand
CGCGCGGTCAGCGTGAAGTAGAGCCAGGCGGCGGCCAGGACGGCGAAGCAGGCGAGGCCGAGCGCGTAGTAGCGATGGACGATCTGGTGGGTCGTCCACTGGTAGACCTCGTCGAGCTTGGAGGGGTCGGACAGGCCGACGCCTTCGATCTCGCCGAACGGGATGGTGTCGGGGTCGCGGCGGGCGGCGGACCAGGTGCCGAAGGTGTCGACGAGCGCGGCGGCGCCGATCACGAGGAAGCCCCAGCGGAGCTGCTGGGTACGCAGGCGCGAGTCCGGGCCGGCGAAGAAGCTCAGGACGAGCAGGCTGCCGAGCACCATCGCGCCGGCGTCGCCGCCAAAGGTGATGGCTTCCTGCGCGCGGTCGATCGACGCGCTGAGCGCGATGGCCTGGACGATCGCCAGGCCGAGGCCGGCGCTCGCGAGCGCGAGGCGCTGGGTCCTCCAGCCGCGGACGATCATCCACAGCTCGAGGCCGAGCACGGCGAGCGGGATGACGACGCTGCGGGTCTCGGGGATCAGCGTCTTCCACACGCTCGGCAGCGCGGCGAAGCCGCACCACCAGGCGGTGACCGCGTGGCCCAGCTCGTGGACCATCATGCTGAGGAACGTGCGCTGCAGGAAGTGGCCGGTCGGCCAGGCGTGGAACGCAAAGGCCAGCGCGATCGCGCCGGGGAGGGCGAGCGCGCGCAGCTTCCACTCGAGCGCCGGGTCGTCGGTCATCCGCCGGGGAATCGGCCGCCTGCGGCGGATGTCGAGGCGGCCGAGCGGGTCAGTGGAACGTGTGGAAGATGTTCAGGTGGGCGTGGCTCGCGTCGCGGCCGATCGCCCAGTACGCGAGCAGCTTGATATAGCTGTTGGCCTGGGCGTAGTTGATGAGGGTCTGCGAGTTGCCCGTGCTGAACACCTCGCAGCTCGTGTCGTTGACGTCGGTCATCGGCGTCACGCCCACCGCCGACGTCAGGCCGAGGCTGGAGATCTGGTTGCGCGTGCCGATCGCGGCGTTGACCGCAGCGGCGCCCATGTCGATGCCGCACGAGCCGTAGTCCATCGCCATGACGTTGACCACGTCGACGCGCGCGCCGTTGGCCTTGGCGTTGGACAGGAGGTTCACGCCGCTGCCGTCGAGCCCGCTCGGGGTGACCGGCAGGGTGTACGAGACACGCAGGTTGGGATTGGCGAGCTCGAGCGCGTGGATCGCCTGGTTGCGCCGGGTGATCGACGCCGAGTCGCCGATCGCGCCGCCCTCGATGTCGAGGTCGATCCACGTCAGGTTGTACTTGGTGATCACGGCCTGATAGGCCGCCTGCAGCGCGGCCGCCGAGGAGCAGGCCTGGCCGAGCTCGGTGCCCGAGGCGCCGCCGAACGAGACGATGACGTCGCCGCCCAGGGCGCGGAGGCTGTTGATGTCGCTCAGGTACAGGTTCGAGCTGAGCGGCGTGTCGCCGTTCCAGGCCGCGGTACAGCCGCCATTGCTGATCACGAACGCGAGGGTCCAGAACTTCTGCCCCGTGTTCTTGGCGAGGTTGGTCACCGAGGTCTGGTTCCACGACTCGACGTAGGGCGCCGCGAACCGGACGGGGAAGTTCCCGGCCCCGGTGCCACCGCCGCCGCCGCCCGCCGTGGCGATGGTGAACTGCTCCCAGCCGTCGACCGCGCTCCGGTTGGCGACCAGCACGCCGCCGAGGTTCAGGTCGGCCGAGACGTAGAGGTTATTGGCCAGCGCCTGGAGCGCCACCGTGCCGTTCGCCTGGCTGACCAGCCGGAACTTCTCCCAGGTGCTCGCCGTCGGGCGGTTGGCGATCAGATCGCCGCCGTTGTTGAGATCGGCGCTGACATACTGGCCGTTGATCCCGGCGCGGAACGACACCGTGCCATCGGTGTTGTTGACGACCGTGAATTGCTCCCACGTGCTCGCGACCGGCGCGGTCGCCATCAGGTTACCGGCGCCGTAGTTGGTCGCCGACACGAAGTCGCTATTGGCCGAGGCCCGGATCGTGGATTGCGCGGCGGCGAGGCCGGGCGCGGCGGAGATGACCGCGATGACAGCTAACAAGCGTTTTGACATGTTCGTTCCTCTGTGAGGGTGACTGCAGATCTTAGAGAGTCGGGACGGTCCACTTCTGATTGCTGGCGCCGGTGCAGTCCCAGATCTGCAGTCGGGTGCCATTGGCAGAGCTGGGGCCGGTCGCGTCGAGGCAGCGGCCCGAGGTCGGGTTGACGAGATCGTGGCCCGCGGTCGCGGTCCAGCGCTGCGCCCCGGTGCCGTTGCAGTCGTACAGCTGGACCTGCGTGCCGTTGGCGGTCCCGGCCGAGACCAGGTCCATGCACTTGCCGAGCGCCTGGATGCTGCCGTCCGCGGCCAGGGTCCAGCGCTGCGCGGTCGAGCCGTTGCAGTCGTAGAGCTGGATCGCGGTGCCGTTGGCGGTGCCGGCGGACGCGACGTCGATGCACTTGCCGCCGTACCCGGTGATCGCTCCGGTCGCCGCCGAGCCGCCGCTCTGCGTGCCGGTCCAGGTGAACGTCGCCGAGGTCTTCGCCGGGATCGAGTAGGTGAACGACTCGCCGCCCCAGATCACCTGCAGCGTCTGGGTCGTGCCCGAGGCGTTGTAGGCGATCAGCGCCTTGGAGCCATCCGGGTTGATCCACGCGACGTTCGGCACGCTGGTGTTGGCGGTCGACGCGATGCGATAGGCGCCGGGCTTCACGAACTTCGTGAGGTGGCCCACGTCGTAGTACTCGATGTTGTAGTCGACCTTGCCGCTCTGGCTGTCACCGTTGTGCACGGTGATGAGGCCCGAGCAGGTCGAGCAGCCGCCGTCGTGCGGCCCGCGGTTCTGATCGACGGCCAGCGACCACTTGACGACCGACTTCCCCCAGTTGCGGGTGTAGTCGATGATGTTGAACATGTCCTCGCGCTGCTGATCGGCGATCCAGGTGCCGCCCGAGTGCTCGGTGTCGAACGCGTCGGTGGCGGGGTACTGGTTGTGGGTCGTGGTCTGCTGGCCGACGTCACCGCCGTAGCCATGCCACGCGATGCCGCCGAACAGCGAGTCGTTGCGGATCGCGGCGTCGTCGACGGTCGGCGCGCCGAACGACGCGTACATGTCCCAGTTCCAGTCGAGCGCCAGGACCTTGGTCGACAGCCCGGCCGCGTGGAACGCCGGCAGCAGATCGCTGCCGATGAAGAAGTGGAGGCCGGAGCCATTCCACTGCATCGACGGATAGCCGCCACAGCAGGTCGGCTCGTTCTGCGCGCTGACATAGTCGATCGCCACGCCCTGCGCCGCGTAGGCCTGGACGTACTTGACGAAGTACTGGGCGTAGGCGCCGTAGTACTGGGCCTGCAGGTAGCCCTGATCGATCGCGCCGTTGTCCTTCATCCATGCCGGGGCGGTCCACGGCGAGCCCATGACCTTGAGGCCCGGGTTGAGCTGCTTGGCCTGGCGGGTCAGCGGCAGGACGTCGGCGAGGTCGTGGGCGATCGTGAACGACGCCAGGCTGGGATCGGTGCGGCCGGCCGGCACGTCGTCGTAGGTGTAGTCGTTGCGCGCCAGGTCGGACGCGCCCATCGGGTTGCGCAAGAAGCTCAGGCCGATCCCGACCGTGGGGTCGAACAGCTGCTGCATCACCGAGGTGCGGGTCGCCGCGCTGAGCGCGCCGCTCGAGCTCATCAGCCACGCCGCGGTGTCGGTGAACGAGGCACCCGCGCCGCTGAACTGCTGGTAGCGGGTCTTCTCGTCGACGACGACCGACTGGCCGGTGGCGGCGGTCCCCGTGACAAACGTCGCGGTGGCCTGCGCCTGGAGGCCGCGGGTGACGGTGCGGCCGCCGGCGTCGCTGGTCGTGGTGAACCAGACATTGACGTGCTCACCGGACGCGCGGGCCGGCGCATGGCCGGTGACGGCGGGGGCGGCGACGACCGCCATCGCGAGTAGCGCGGCGGCCGTGCGGCGGCCGACACCAGGAGGGGAGCGGAACGAGCGATTCATGCACATGCCTTTCGATCGCGAGAGGGAGCCTCACCACACGACCGTGCCGACTCGTGACATGCGCCACGCGCAGCCTCGTCGAGCGGAGGCGCAGTATGCGGCCCCGCGCTCAGGCGTGAATGACCTCTATTCCGATGACGTGATGTTTCTTATGGAGTTCACGCACGGCTATCGCGATGCGTGATCAACGCACGCGCGCCCAGGCGTCCTGGACGCGCTGGGGCGAGACCGGCACGGCGGTCTTGAGCTCGGGCGCGAAGGTCGCGACGCGCAGCTCCTCGATCAGCCAGCCGACCTCGTCGAGCTCGGCCGAGGTCCGGCCCTTGCCGCGCAGCTCGTCGCGCTTGGCGAGGTACTTCTGCCACAGCGGCGCGACCTGCGCGGCCTTCTGCTGGTCCTTGGGCGGGTCGTTGGCCTGGCGCTGCAGCCGGACCAGGACCGCGCGGACGTAGCGCGCGATGTGCGCGAGCCGCGCCGGCGAGGCCCGGGTCAGCAGATCCGGCGGCGCCAGGTGGCCGAGCTGGCTCTGGACGTCGTCGTAGACCGCCTTGGGCAGGCCCGGCTTGCCGGCGAGCGGCTTGAGCGCGAGCCGGACCTTGTCGAGCTCGGCGTTGAGCTCGACCGCGATCTGGTTCAGCTGCGCGATCGCGACCGGCAGCGAGTCGCGGCCCTCCTCGAGCCGCGCGGCGAACGCGGCCTTGTCGCGCGGCAGGGCCGCCCCCTCGCCGAGGTTGAACGCCTCGTCGAGCGCGCGCAGCACGAGCTGCCGGCGCAGCGGCACCGGCGCGCCGGGGATCACCAGCGGCCCCGAGGCGAGCGCGCCCGACAGCTGGACCTCGAGCTTGCCCGGCGAGGTCCTCAGCTGGATCATGAACAGCTTGCGCAGCCCGTCGCGGTTGGCGTCGGCCGCGGCCGCCGGCGACTCGAGCAGCCGCAGATCGACGCTGGTCTCCTGCGCGACCAGCGCGGGGTACGCCGCGACCTTGCGCCCGCCGACGTCGATCGTCACCTGCGCCGGCAGCTCGCCGAAGTCCCAGCTGGTCAGCCCGGTCTTCTCGTAGCGCTCGCGCGGCGCGGCCGCCCACAGCTGCCGGGCCCGGGCGCCGAGGCTGCGCTGCAGCCCGGCGAGGTCGCGGCCGTGCTCGACGACCTTGTCGTGCTCGTCGACGACCACGAAGTTCAGGCTCAGGTACGCCGGCAGCGACCGCAGGTCCCACGCCTCGCGCGGCACCCGCTCGCCCGTGCGGTCGGTGATCGCGCGCTCGAGCCCCGCGAGCATCGGCCCGCCGAACGGCGCCAGCTCGTCCGCGAGCTGGACCGCCAGCGGATCGAGCGGCGCGAGCGCCTTGCGCAGCGCCTTGGGCAGCGACTCGAGCAGCTCGACGATCTTCGTGCGGTGCCAGCCCGGGATCGTCCACGCCATGACGTCGGGGTCGAGCTGCGGCAGGAGCGCGAGCGGCAGGTGCAGGGTGACGCCGTCGTCGTCCTCGCTCGGCTCGAACTTGTAGGTCAGCGGCACGGGGGCCTTGCCGATGATCAGCTGATCCGGATAGCGCTCGGGCGCCAGCTCGTGGGCCTCGTCGAGCAGGATGTCGCCGAGCGACAGCTTGAGGATGCCCGGGTCGCGGGCCTCGGCGTCGCGCCGCCAGTCCTCGAAGGTCTTGGCGCTGACCACCGTCGGCGGCAGCCGCTTGTCGAAGAACTCGCTCAGCTCGTACTCGTCGGCGAGCATGTCGCTGCGCCGCGCCTTATCGCGCAGCCGCTGGACCTCGTCCTGCAGCTGGCGGTTGTGCTCCATGAACGCGCCCTTGCTGACGTACTCGCCGCGGACCAGCGCGTGGGTGATGAACATCTCGCGGCACAGCTTCGGGTCGTACTTGGCGTAGGCGACCTTGCGATCCTTGACGACGGGCAGGCCGTACAGGGTCACCTGCTCCTTGGCCATGACCTGGCCCTGCTTCTGCTCCCAGTGCGGGTCGCCGTGGCTGCGCTTGCACAGCTCGCCGCCGGCGGCCTCGAGCCACAGCGGATCGATCTTGGCGACGCCACGCGCGAACAGCTGCGAGGTCTCGACCAGCTCGGCCGCCATCACCCACGGCGGCGGCTTCTTGGCCAGGCCCGACGACGGGTGGATCATGAACTTGGTCTGCCGCGCGCCGAAGTAGCACCGCGCCTCCTGGTTCCACATCCCGATCCGGCTGAGCAGCCCGGGCAACAACGCGCGGTGGATCTGATCGGCGGACCCCGGCTGGGTGTTGGGCGGGATGTCGAGCTCCTTCATCACCCGGATCAGCTGCTCGTGGATGTCCTCCCACTCGCGCATCCGGTTGTAGTTGAGGAAGTTCTCGCGACACAGCTTGTGCATCTGGTTGCGCGTGCGCTGGCCGCGCGCATCCTGCCAGAAGGCCCACAGCTTCAGGTAGCCGGCGAAGTCCGAGCCCTCGTCGCGGAACTTGCGGTGCGCCTCGTCGGCCTTTTGCTGCACGTCGCGCGGCCGGTCGCGCGGATCCTGCAGGCCGAGCGCCGCGGCGATCACGATGACCTCGCGCAGCGCGCCCTCGTCGCGGCCGCCGAGGATCATCCGGCCGAGCCGCGGATCGACCGGCAGCCGGCCGAGCTGATGGCCCAGCTCGGTCAGCGTGCCGTCCTCGTGGATCGCGCCGAGCTCCTCGAGCGTGCGGTAGCCCTCCTGGATCGCGCGCGCCTGCGGCGGATCGAGGAACGGGAAGTCCTCGATGTTGCCGAGCTTGAGGTTCTTCATCCGCAGGATCACGCCGGCGAGGCTGACCCGCTTGATCTCCGGATCGGTGAACGCCGGCCGCGACTCGAAGTCGCTCTCCTCGTACAGCCGGAAGCACACGCCGCTCTCGGTCCGGCCGCACCGGCCCTTGCGCTGGTTGGCGCTCGCCTTGGAGACCTCCTCGACGAGCAGCTGCGACACGCCGGTCCGCACGCTGTAGCGATTGACCCGCGCCAGGCCGCTGTCGACGACATAGACGATGCCGGGGATGGTCAGCGAGGTCTCGGCGACGTTGGTCGCCAGGACCACCCGCCGGCCGGTCCCGCGGTGGAACACGCGCTGCTGCTCGGCGGCCGACAGTCGGGCGTACAGCGGCAGCACCGTCGTATGCGGGATCGATCGCCGCTCGATCTCGGTCAGGGTCTCGCGGATCTCGCGCTCGCCCGGCAGGAACACCAGGATGTCGTTGCGCGGGTCCATCTCGGCGATCTCGTTGACCGTGTTGGCGATCGCGTCGGCGAGGTCCTCCTCGTCGTCGCCCGGCGGCCGATAGATCAGCTCGACCGGGTAGGTCCGGCCCGACACCTCGATCACCGGCGCGCCGCCGAAGAACTTCGAGAACCGGTCGGTCTCGAGCGTCGCCGAGCTGATGATCACGCGCAGGTCGCGGCGGCGCGGCAGCAGGCGCTTGAGGAACCCGAGCAGGAAGTCGATGTTGAGGCTGCGCTCGTGGGCCTCGTCGATGATGATCGTGTCGTACTGGTGGAGCAGCGGGTCGCTCTGGATCTCGGCGAGCAAGATCCCGTCGGTCATGAACTTGATGTACGAGCTGGGCTTGATCTTGTCGTTGAACCGGACCTTGTACCCGACGACCTCGCCCAGCTCGGTCTGCAGCTCCTGGGCGACGCGCGCCGCGACGCTGGTCGCCGCGATCCGCCGCGGCTGGGTGCAGCCGATCCGGCCGTCGACGCCGCGGCCCATCGCCAGGCAGATCTTGGGCAGCTGCGTGGTCTTGCCCGAGCCGGTCTCGCCGGCGATGACGATCACCTGGTGCTCGTCGATCGCGTTGGCGATGTCGATCACCCGCGCGGTGATCGGCAGCTCGGGCGGGAACGGGACGCGGTCGCTGAGCGTCAGGCCCCGGCGGAGCTGGGGTTGCGGCGTCGGGTCCATCGGGTCGCGTACCTTAGCCGCAGTGGTCGGCGGCGGCTACGGCCCGCGCGTCAGTAGATCGGATAGTGGCAGCCCGAGCAGCCGTCGTCCGTGCCCTCGCACTGCTCGCCGAACGCGGTCTCGACCACGCCGTCGCCGCAGTACGGCGCCTGCTGGCAGGCCGGCGTGCATTCGCCGCTGCCGTACGCGCTCGGTGAGTTGCGGCCGGCATTGTCGCACTGCTCGCCGCCGTTGATCACGCCGTCGCCGCAGTACGCGGCCAGCGTGCAGTTGGCGTTGCACGTGCCGTAGGCGCCGCTGTTGGTGCCGTTGTCGCACTGCTCGGGGCCGTTCTTGATGCCATCGCCGCACCGGCCGCCGAGCGTGCAGGTCGCGCTGCACTTGCCGTAGCCGCCGGTGTTGCCGGCGACGCCGTCGTCGCATTGCTCGCCGGGATCGACCACGCCGTCGCCGCACTTGAGCGTGCAGTCGGCGCGGCACGGGTCGTTCGACGCGCCGTTGCGGACGCCGTCGTCGCACATCTCGGCGCCGTTCTTGACGCCATCGCCGCAGCGCGGGCCGAGCGTGCAGGTCGTCGAGCAGTGGCCGTAGCCGGTGCCGTTGGCCATGCCCTCGTCGCACTCCTCGCCGTTGGAGGTCACGCCGTCGCCGCAGTACGGCGCGTAGGTGCAGCCCGGGCCGCACATCAGGCTGGTGCCGCCGTAGGTCGCGAGGTTGTCGCCGTCGTCGCAGGTCTCGGGCGGCGTGGTCCTGATCGCGTCGCCGCAGTACGGCGCCAGCGCGCGGCAGCCCGGCATGCAGGTGCCGTAGGCGCCGGTGTTGTTGCCATCGTCGCACGCCTCGTCGCCGGTGACCCGGCCGTCGCCGCACACCGGCGCGCACGTGCTGGTGGTGTGGACGAAGCCCGACAGCGTCAGCTTGTAGGTCGACTGGGTGACGTGGCGCTCGGCCTGGAACATGTCGATCGAGTACATGCCGCCGTTGACCAGGCCGTAGGCGGTGGCGTGAGCCGCGTCGAGCGTGACCGAGCCGTCGGTCGCGCCGTGGACGCCGCCGATGTCGACCGCGAGGTGGCCGTTGATGAACACCCAGACGTCGTCGTCGCCGGTGAAGTCGAAGGTCGGCGTCGCGCTCGCCTGGTAGGTGAACGGGTAGTGCAGCTCGCTGTCGAACGAGAAGTTGTGGCCGTTGCTGATCTGCGTCGTGGCCGGGGTCGCGTTCCAGCCCAGGCCATCGAGCGGGAAGAACGCCTGGTTGTTGAACTGGTAGACGTTGGTCGCGATCTTGGTCAGCGTGATCGTCGTCGGGTTGCCGGCGGCGTCGAGGAACACCCGCTTGGCGTAGA
>DASWOO010000857.1:0-8935 GCA_036404335.1 Kofleriaceae bacterium | reverse complement strand
TCGGCCGCGGCACCGGCCAGGGCCTGGCGATCGCCCGGGCGATCGTCGAGCACCACGGCGGCAAGCTGACGTTCGACACCGAGCTCGGCCGCGGTACGACGTTCCAGATCCGGCTGCCGGTCGGCGACAGCGCCGCGCTGCGCCTGGTCAGCTAGCCGACCCGCATAGACACCTCGTCTACCGGCGGCAGCGGCGCGCCTGGCGCAACCTGCGGAGATCGCGCGCGCCGGCCGCGGCACATCCGCTGCACTGCCCTGGGTGGCGATGACCGACGCCAACACGCTCACCGAGCTCGTCCGCGACCAACTCCTGACCGTCTCCGGCGGCGCCGACCCGGGCTACAACCCGGCCGATCAGGCGCTGGGCCGCGCGGGGCCGGGCACCAGCTGGAAGTTCCTGGGCAACTACTACACGCCCGAGGCGCTCGCCCACGACAAGGCCGTGCGCGGCAACCTCGCGGCCGGCTCGAGCGCGGTCATGTCGCACGCCAAGGCGTTGCCGCTGCTGCCGTCCGCCGTCGGCTCGTACTTCCGGGCCAGGTTCCATCCCGGCCCGGACGACATGCACCTGAAGTGACGGTCAGCTCTGCTTGTCGCGGCGGTGGTGCTCGCCCGGCTTGTAGAGCTCGCACTGGCCGCGCGGGTGGCGCTTGCGGACGATCACGAACTCGACGCGGCGGTTCTGCTGCTTGCCGTCGTCGGTGGCGTTGTCCGCGACCGGCGTGCCCTGGCCGCAGCCGAGGCTCTCGAGCCGGTCATCGGTGACGCCCTTCGACGTCAGGTAGGCCTTGACCGCCGCCGCGCGGCGGGTCGACAGGTCCTGGTTGTGGTCCTTGTTGCCGGTGTTGTCGGTGTGGCCCTCGACGCGGATGTGGATCCGCGCGTTCTGGGACAGGACCGACGCGACCTCGTCGACCACCGGGAACGACTCGGGCAGCAGCTGGTCCGAATCGGTCGCGAACAGGATCTTGATGCCGGGCTTGAGCCGGATGACGTCCTTCTGGATGTCGAGGTTCTTCGGCTCTTCCTTGACCACGGGCTCGGTCTCGGGCTCGTCGGCGGGCGCCGGATCGGCGACCGGCGGGGCCGGCGGGGTCGTGGTCGTGCCCTCGGTCTTGGAGTGGCAGCCGGCGATGGCGAATCCAGCGAATAAGATCGTAGCAAAGGCTTTACGCATGAAGATCTCCTGTGGGCGGAGCCTAGGGAACCTCGGCGCCGATCGCGACCGCGCCGACCCGGAGAACGTGTTGCGTTGTGTTTTGCCCGAGGCTGACTTCAGCGCAGATGTAGTTATGTCGCCGGCGGAGAAACCGTGCCGGGCAGCGCGCTGGCCTTGAACCGGCGGATCACGCCGACCCCACCGCCGCCGCCACCGCCGCCCGCAGGGCCCGAGGTGCCGAGCATCCCCGCGCCGGCGGCGCTCGCCGCGGCGCCGGTCATGAACGCGCCGACCCCGCCGTCGCCGCCCGAGGTGTTGCCGCCGCCACCGAGCGCGGCCTTGGTCGGATCCGCGTCGGCGTCCTTGCCCGGATTGCCGCCGTTGCCGCCGGAGCCTTCGCCACCGCTGCCGCCGTTGGCGTAGATCTTCGGCGCGACGCCGGTGACCACGGGCGCGTCGATCACGATCATGCCGCCCGCGCCGCCGCCGCTGCCGCCGTGATTGCCGCCGGGCGCGCCGCTGCCGCCGCCACCCGACGCGTTGATCACGCCGTTGATCTCGATCGAGGTCCTGGCGATCAGCGCGATCGCACCACCACCGCCGCCGACGACGCCGGGGTTGCCGGGCCCGGGCTGACCGGCGCAACCGGCGTGGAACGCGGTCGGCGCGACGAACGCCGGCGGCACCCCGCCGGTGCCGTTGCCGCCGTCCTTGCCGCCGGCGCCGCCGATCGAACCGAAGCTCCCGCCGACCCCGCCGCCGTTCCCCGTCGGGGCCGTGCCCGCGCCGCACGCGGCGACGCCCGCGCCCTGGAGCTGCGGGGCGCCGCTGAGGTGGCCGGCCAGGTCGATCGTGCCGTCGATCTTGATCGTATCGATCGACGCGAGCACCAGGGGCCTGGCGCCCTTCGCGGTCACGGTCACGCCGGGGCCGACCGTGATCGACGTGCCGGCGACGACGCAATAGCCCGCGGCCTGCGCCGTCACGTTCTTCGAGCACAGGTCGCTGAGCTCGGTGTCGATCGCCCCCGACAGCGCCACCGGCTGGCTCGGCGGCTGGGTGAAGCACACCGTGAGCAGGTCGTCGCGCAGGCAGCCGTCGTCGGTGGCCGAGCTGTCGTCCGCGACCGCCGCGTCGACCATCGGCTGGCCCCCGTCGTCGTCGACGCCTCCCGCCGGCGGCGTACGGTGAAACGCACACCCGGCGGCGAGCGCCGCGGCGAAGACGAACGACGTGGCCTTCGCCAGCATCGACCGAATGTAGGACAACTTGGCTCCGGCCGTCGATGTAGAACGCTGCGACGTGTCCTGGCTCACGGCCGCGTGGGTCCGCCGAGCTGTGTATTGCGATTCGCCAGCTGCGGTGCAACGAGCGATTACGCCACCCCGATACCGGCGAGCCGTGGCTTGCGGCGGTGCGGTGGTTCGCCGTACTGTCGAGGCACGGTGAAGCGCGGTACGGATCTGGAGCAGATACTGCTTCGCGGCGAACCGTACGATCGCGGCGTGCAGCACGGCCGCGTCGCGGCGAAGATGATCCGCGGCTTCCTCGCCGATCACGTCGCGCGCATCAACCAGATCCGCCACACGCCGCTATCGGCGAGCGAGATCACCGCGCACGTCGCCGCCCACGCCGCGGTGATCGAGCGCGAGGTCCCTGAGCTCGCCGAGGAGATCCGCGGCCTCGCCACCGGCGCGCAGATCACCTACGAGCAGGCGATGCTGCTGCAGCTGCGCCGCGAGCTGATCGGCGCGCCCGCCGGCATCGCCGGCGGCGACTGCTCAACGATCATGGTGCGCGATGCCGGCGGCGTGCTGCTCGCGCAGAACGTCGACCAGGAAGGCCTGATGTCGCAGCTCGGCACGATCATGCTGATCGAGCCGGCCGAGACCGGCTCGCCGATCGTGCTGCTGTTCAGCTTCGCCGGCCTGCTCGGCTACGCCGGCCTCAACAGCTCCGGCGTCGCCGTCACGACCAACCTCGTCACCTCGTCGGACATCGTCCCCGGCGTGCCGCCCTATCTCCTGGTCCGCGAAGCCCTCGCGTGCAACACCGCCGCCGCCGCCGTTGCCCGCCTCGAGCAGCTGACCCGCGCCAGCGCCCGGGCGTTCACCATCGCCGATCGCCACCAGACCCTGTGCTGCGAGTTCACCCCCGACAGCTTCCGCAGCTGGCCGGTGACCCAGCTGGTCCGCACCAACCACTTCACGCACCCCGACCTCCTCGCCGAGGAGCGGCTCAACGTGTTCAGCCTCAACGCTTCCCGCCGCCGCCTCGAGATCCTCGAAGCCGGCGCCCCCTCGGTCGGCCTCGACCCGGCCAAGGCCTTCGGCCTGCTCTCCGATCACTCGCTCTACCCGATCGGCGTCTGCGCCCACGCCGAGGGCGACCCGCGCCAGCCCGACACGGCGGCCGCGATCGTCATGCGCCCCGATCAGCGCACGCTCTGGGCCTGCCGCGGCAACCCGTGCACCGCCACGCCGCGCGAATACTCGCTCGCCCGGCGCCCCAGCTAGCTCGGCGCGCGGCCTCGTCCGCGCGGTGTTCCGCTCAGCGGCTGGTGGTGACCAGCGTGTCGAGCGGGTAGCGGGCGACGAGGGTCGAGACGTCGCCGGTCAGGGTGTTGCCGTAGAGCGAGATCGAGCGGGCGGCGCCGGTGCCGTCGTCGAGCGAGGTCGCGGCGGTCATGGTGCCGGCGGTGTCGTCGAACAGGTTGTCGGTGATGGTGACCGAGCGCAAGACGGAGCTCAGGTTGCCGGCGAGCGAGACGCCGTAGGCGCCCCAGTTGGAGATCGCGTTGCGGGTGATCGTGGCGGACACGAAGTCGGCGTTCGGGTCGGTCGCGCGGATGTAGATGCCGGCGTAACCGGCGGCGGCGCTGCCGGGACCGACGAGGGTGTTGTCGGTGATCGAGACCGAGACCGCGCCGGCGACGTTGACGCCGAACGCGGGGGCGACGCCGGTGACGCGGATGATGTTGTGGTCGACCGCGACGTTGGACGGGGCGCTGCCGGTGCCGGTGCCGACGATCGAGATCGCGGACAGGGTCTTCGGGGTCGACGCCGACATGGTCCAGGTGTTGTCGGCGATCGTGATGCCGTCGGCGGTCCGGTAGACCATCGCGGCCGGCTTGGTCGTCGGGTTGGTGCCGGTGTTGTGCGTGAGCGAGATGTCGTCGGCCCAGACAATGAATGTCGCGCCGTTGATGGTATTGCCGGTGACGGTCCAGCCGGTGCTGCGGACCTGGCCGGCGCTGCCGGAGATCGTCAGTGCGTAATCCGGGCTGTGGCCCTGGGCGTCGATTAGGTTCCTGGTGAGCGTCAGGTGATCGACGGTGAGGTCCTTGCCGGGCTCGGAGTCGAACTGCTGGGCGCCGTTGCCGACGAAGCTGCTGCGGGTGACGGTGCCGCCGGTGGTGCCGCCGCCGAACGTGATGCCGTTGCGGTCGTTGCCGGTGGCGAGGACGTGGTCGACCACGGCGTCGTCGGCGCCGAGGTAGAAGTAGAAGCCGTCGCCAGTGAAGTTGCGGGCCGTGACCCGGCGCAGGGTGACGCGGGGCGCGCCGGTCGCGAACACGCCGGTGCGGTGCTCGTCGGTGGTCTGCTGATCGTGGTTGCCGTCGAGGGTGAGGTCATGAACGGTGATGTCGGGGGCCGCGAGCTGGAGCAGGCGGACGCTGGGGCCGATGCCCGGCGCCTGCTGCAGGATCGCCCCGTCGCGCGACTCGCCGCGCAGGATGACGCCGGCCGGGAGGTTCAGGCACCAGTAGCCGGCGCCGCGGCCGACCCGGTAGGTGCCGTCGGGGACGACGACTTCCTGGGCACCGCTGTCGAGCGCGGCCTGGATCGCCGCGCGGTCGTCGGTCACGCCATCGCCGAGCGCGTGGAACGCGCGGATATCTACCGAGGACGTCGGGGTGACGGCGCCCGACGTGTCGCCCGAGGTGTCGCCCGACGCATCCCCGGTGTCGGGGAGCCCGATGTCGGAGCCCGCGCCGGCGCCGACGGTGATGGTGCCCGAGCCGCTGCCCGAGCCGCTACCCGAGCCGCTGCCCGACCCGTTGACGACGGTGATCGGCGGGGTCGGCGCGGTCGGCGCCGCGCTGCCCGAGCCACCGCCCGAGCCCTGATCCAGGGTCGCCGGCGCGTCGGGATCCGGCTCGGCAGGATCCGCCGGAGTCGTCGAACACGCGCCCATCACCATCAGCGAAACCAGATAGGCAATCTGCTTCATCGACCCTGTGTTGCTCCCCAAGTCACGACAGTGGTCGTCCGCCACGACGCCGCGTAGAGGCCGGCGAAGCGCCATTCCTCGACGAAGATCGAGTGCGCGCGCGCCTACAGGAAGAGTCCCTGCGAAGCCCACGCGGCTGCAGTTTCTCGACGACGAAAACCCGTCGCCGCTACCTCAGCCGTACCTCGAAGCGACCGCCGGCGACTCGCGATCACGCGTGCGGCGTTAGATCTGCGCTACCTTCGCGCCGTGCAGACCGAAGCAATCTCGTACGATGTCGAAGGCACGACCTACATCGGTTATCTCGCGCAGCCCGACGGCGGCGGCCGCGGCGCTGGCGTGCTGATCGCCCACGAGGGCAACGGCCTGGGGCCGCAGGTCAAGGACCGCGCGCACCAGCTGGCCGAGCTCGGCTATGTCGCGTTCGCGGTCGACTACGTCGGTGGCGGTCAGGTGCTGCCTGATATGCAATCGATGATGGCCAGGCTCGGCCAGCTGCGCGGCGACCCGGCGCTGGTCCGGCGGCTCGCCCGCACCGGCCTCGCCGTGCTCACCGCCCGGCCGGGCGTCGAGGCCTCCCGGATCGCCGCGATCGGGTACTGCTTCGGCGGAACATTCGCGCTGGAGCTAGCGCGCGACGGCGCCGACATCGCCGCGACCGTCGCGTTCCACGCCGGGCTGCGCACCGCCAACGCGGACGACGCCAAGCAGATCCGCGGCAAGGTCCTCGCCTGCATCGGCGCCAGCGACCCGCTGGTGCTGCCTGAGGAGCGTTTCGCGTTCGAGCAGGAGATGCGCGCGACGCAGGTTGACTGGCGGCTCGAGGTCTACGGAAATGCCGTGCACGGCTTCGCCAACCCGCTCGCCGGCAAGATGAACAACCCCGCGGTCCAGTATCACGAGCCCACCCACCGCCGGTCCTGGCACTCGATGCTCCAGCTATTCGCCGAGACCATCGGCCCGGCCTCGCCGCACTGAGACATCATCAGCCGTGCGCCGCGGCGCCAAGATCGTCGCGCGCTCACGCCGCAGCGCGCGCTATCGCACGGCGTTGTGCCGGCCTCATCCCAAGATCTGGTGGCATCCCGCGGTGTTGCAGGTTGGCATGAGCAACGCACTCAGAGGACGCCGCAACCTCTTCGAGGACCCCACATTATGTACCGACTTCTATCGCTTATGTTGGCCGGCACGGCCGCGTTCACCGCTGCGTGCGGTGGCGCTCCCAAGCCGGAGGCGCAGATGGCGTCATCGGAAGGCGCCCTCCGCGGCGCTGACGAGGCCGGCGCGCAGAACGTGCCCGCCGCCACGCTGTATGTCCGGCTCGCCCAGGAGCAGCGCCAGACCGCGCTTCGCATGATCAAGGATGGCGATAACGACCGCGCCCGCCTCGTGCTGGCGCGCAGCGAGGCCGACGCCGAGCTCGCGATCGCCCTGGCCCGCCAGGCGAAAGCCGAGCAGGACGCCAACCAGGCCAACCAGCGCATCCAGGATCTCCAGAAGAAGGTACAGCAATGAGCGCTTTCAGCCGCAAGCTCCTCGTTTCTATCACCTTCGCGTCGCTCGCCGCGTGCGGCGCGCACCAACCGCCGCAGGAGCTGGTCGACGCCCGCGCCGCCTACGCCCACGCGTCGCAGGGCAACGCCGCCAAGCTGACCCCGGCCGAGCTGCACGTCGCCAGGACCTCGCTCGACAGCGCCGAGTCGAAGTTCAACGACGATGGCGGCTCGCAGACCACCAAGGATCTGGCGTACATCGCGCAGCGTAAGGCGCAGCGCGCCGAGGCCCTGGGCAACGCGGCCGCGGCCGGCGCCGCGAGCAACTCGCTCGAGGCCCAGCGGACCAAGACCCAGGAAGAGATCATCAACAGCCAGCAGGGCCAGATCCGCGCCACGCAGGGCGAGCTCGATAAGGAGCACGGCGCGCTGGTCCAGCAGCAGCAGCAGACCGAGGCCGAGCGCCAGGCCCGCATCGCCGCCGAGAAGAAGGCCCAGGAGTCGATGGACGCCCTGGCCAAGAGCATGGCGGTCAAGGCCGACGAGCGCGGCACGGTCGTCACCCTCTCGGGTGGCGTGCTGTTCGCGACCGGCAAGTCGGACATCCTGCCCGGCGCCCAGGCGTCGCTGAACCAGGTCGCCGACGCGCTCAAGGCGCAGCCCGAGCACCACTTCACGGTCGAGGGCCACACCGACAGCACCGGCAGCGACGCGGTCAACCGCGACCTGTCGGCGCGTCGCGCCAACTCGGTGCGCGACTACCTCGTCGTCCACGGCGTGTCGGCCGACGCGATCACCGCCGAGGGTATCGGCTCGGTCCGCCCGATCGCCGATAACAAGACGACCGAGGGCCGCGCGATGAACCGCCGCGTCGAGATCATCGTCGACCACGGCGTCGCCAAGAGCGCCGCGGCGTCGCGCTAGCTCGACAGCTACTACGCCACTACGATGCGATCCGCGGCGCCGGCCTGGCGACCGCGGTTTTCGCGCGTTCGACCGCCTGGATCTCGGCGATCACGCCGGCCAGGTCGCTCGGCCGCAGCCGCTTGACCAGCGTGTGCGGCCGGTCGTGCGCGACCGCCGCCCGGCGCGCCGCGGACACCCCGCCATGGCTGTTGGGATCGGTGATGATGACGACGACGTCCGCCCGGCGGACCGCCGACGAGATCTCGCCGAAGCCCCGGCCGCGGATCCGGCCGTCGTGGTGCTCCAGGTCGACGCCGAGCGCATCCCCGGCGCGGGTCCACAGGTCGCCGGCGCGGGACAGACCGCCGATGACGGCGACACGGGTTCGATGCGAGCTGGACATGGGAGCGCTCCCTGCGGAAGGTTGACGGTAGCGGTACGTCCGTTATATTAGACATACGTCCGGGAAACGGAAGCCCCAAACTTTTCCAACCATCGAAACTCACGCACGCGGTCAGCTCGACCTCGCGATGGCGAACCGTTGACCATCGCACGCCGCCCCGCGCGCCGGCAAGCATCCCCCGACTGCAAACCGTGACTGCCACACTCTGCGGCATGCAGAGTGTGGCAGTCTGATCTCACGCGTCTATTACGTATCCCGGAAATCTACACGGGATATGGTGGTGGACTTCGTCGGGAGGTATTCGCATGAAGCAGGGTTTGTCGACCGCGCTCGTGGCGGCTGGATATGTAGTTGTATTGACCGCGTGCCAGGCGCGGCCACAGGATCGTGAGGACGTCGCGCCGCAGCTCGCGCCGCACTTCGACGTCACGCCACAGCAGGCCAAGCTGTACGCCGCGGGCGGCACCACCGCCGGGCTGTTCGGCGCCGCGGTCGCGATGTCGGGCGACACCGCCGTGATCGGCGCCAGCCGCGACGCCCAGCACGGCGACGGCGCGGGCGCCGCCTATGTCTTCGTCCGCACCGGCGCGCGCTGGGTCCAGCAGGCCAAGCTGGTCGCGGCCGACGGCGCGGCCAACGACAACTTCGGCGTCGCGGTCGCGATCTCGGGCGACACGCTGGTGGTCGGCGCGATGTTCAACGACGAGCGCGACTCCGACGCCGGCGCGGCCTACGTGTTCAC
>DASWOO010000856.1:0-1891 GCA_036404335.1 Kofleriaceae bacterium | reverse complement strand
GCCGCGGCGAGGTGCACGAGGATCTCGGGCTCGAGCGGCGAGAACCGGGCGGCGCGGTCGAGGGCGCGCACGGCGTCGCGCGGCCGGCCCCGGCGCAGCAGCAGCCAGCCCCAGCTGTCGAGGATCGCCGGGTCGCCGGGCGACAGCTCGCGGGCGTGGCGCAGGTAGCGCTCGGCGTCGGCGAGCCGCTGGCCCGCGTCGGCGAGCAGGTAGCCGGCGAGGTTGAGCGCGGCGACCAGGTCGGGGTTGGCGCGGATCAGCGGCTCGAGCAGCGCGAGCGCCCCGGCGGCGTCCCCGGCCCGCTCGGCGAGCCGGGCGCGGGCGAGGATCGTGGCGCGCTGGGCACCGGCATCCGCGGCGGCGCCGGTGCCCCCGGGCGGAGCAAACGGCGCCAGCACGGCGCGGGCCTCGGCGAGCCTGCCCAGGTCGGCGAGCGCGAACGCGGCGAGCAGCGCGGTGTCGATCGCCCCGGCGGGCTCGGCGCGCTCGGTGCCCTCGGCGTCGTCCTTGGCCGCGTCTTTCGCCGCGTCCTTGGCGGCGTCTTTGGCCGCGTCCTTGGCGGCGTCTTTCGCCGCGGGCCTGGGCGCGCGCAGCTCCGGGCCCAGCACGGTCAGCGCCGCGTGCGGGTCGCCGGCGGCGAGCGCGGCCTCGGCGAGCACCCGGTGCGCGTCGCCGGCGTGCGCGCTGTCCTCGGCGATCTGCGCCAGGGCCGCCTGCACCGCCGCGCGGTCGCCGGCGGCGAGCTCGATCCGCGCCAGCTCGAGCGCGCCGGCGTCCTTGCGCGTCTTGCCGATCCGGTGCGCGACCGCGCGCGCCTCGGCGAGCCGGCCCAGGCCCCGATCGAGCCGCGCGGTCACCGCCAGCGCGTCGGCGTCGCTGCGGTCATCGTCGAGCAGGGTCAAGAGGTCGAGCACCGCGCCGCGGTCGTCGGCCTCGCACAGCAGCCAGAACAGCTCCTCGGCGATGTCGAGCGCCTGGCCGCTGCGGTCGAACGCGCTGCGGGTCTCGACGATCGCCTGGTCGAGGTGGCCCTGCCGGCGCAGCGCGCGCGCCAGGTCGAGCCGCGCGTCGATATGATCCGGATCGCGCTCGAGCACCGCGTGCAGCTCGCGGCTCGCGCCGGCCAGCTCGCCGCGCCCGGCGAGCCGCTGCGCCAGCTTGTAGTGGCCGTCGACCGAGCCCGGCACCCGGGCGAGCAGGACGCGCAGCGTCGCCTCGGCGGTCTCCGGCCGCTGCAGCTTGCTCAGCCCGAGGTAGCCGCGCTCGTCGTCGGGCGCGAGCTGGATCGCCTTGAGGTACGCCTGCGTCGCCTGCGGCTTGTCGGCGCCGGCGAGCAGCTCCGCCGAGACCAGCCAGACCTGCGGGTGCTCCGGCCAGGTGCGGCGCGCCGCGGCCAGGGTCGCCAGCGCATCGGCGGGGCGCTCGGCCTTGATCTGCGCGCGCGCGAGCTCGACGGCGATCATCGCCTGGTCCGGCGCCTCGGCCGCGGCCCGGGTCAGCGCGTCGATCGCGCCGGGCCAGTCGGTCTTGTAGCCCGCGAGCCGGCCGCGCAGGTAGTCGGCGTAGACCACGTGCGGCAGCGGCGGCAGCGGCTGCGGCCGCGTCGCATGGCTGCAGCCGACCAGCGCCGCAAGTATCGCGAGCCGCCGCATCACCTCACCTCAGAGCGGGATGTTGCCGTGCTTGCGCGGCAGGTTGGTCTGCCGCTTGTTCTTCAGCGTCCGCAGCGACCGGATGATCGTCCACCGCGTGTCGCGCGGCCGGATGATCTCGTCGATGTAGCCCAGCGACGCGGCCTTGTACGGGTTGGCGAACCGCTCGCGATACTCGTCGGTGAACCGCGCCTTGGCGGCGGCGCGCTCGGCGTCGTCCTTGATCTTGTCGAGCTCGC
>DASWOO010000855.1:0-3493 GCA_036404335.1 Kofleriaceae bacterium | reverse complement strand
CTCCGCGCTCGCCGCCCGGTTCAACGCGTTCGTCCACAGCCAGGCCGGTCGTGAACACGTCCACCTGCGGCCGAGCGAGCCGTACCGTCAGCGCGTAGTGGAACAGCTATACCCGCCGACCACGCCGTCCCGCTGACGCGCAGACTGGTCGACTGTCAGTTTTCTACGGAATCACGTGGCCGTCGACAGGCGTCGGACAACGACCCGTACGCCGAGCTGCCGTGGTCGATCCGCACGGCGTTCGACTGGGGCAGCGAGGTCAGCGTGCTGGCGTCGGCCGGCCACATCAACAGTGACTCCCACCTGGGCGGCTGGCCCGAGGGCCGGCCGCTGCTGCGCGACTTCGTCGACGCCCAGTCGCGCCTCGCGCTCGACCGCGCCGCCTGACCAGCCCCCGCGGGCTAGGCGCGCGGCTGCGGCTGCGTCGCCTGCCACGCCTCGAGCTGCTGGACGCGGCCGAGCCAGGCGCGCAGGTGGGCGTACGGCGCGAGCGGGATCCGCGCCGGCTCGGCGAGCGCGAACGACGCCGCCAGCGAGTAGTCGGCGATCGTCACGCGGTCCTGGCTCACCCAGGTCTTGCCGGCCAGGTGCGCGTCGAGCACCGGCGCGTACGTCGCGTGCAGCGCCTCGCCGCGCGCGAGCTCCGATGGATCGGTCCGTCGCCCGGTCAGCGGCTTCACGAAGTTCTCGTACACGAACACCGTGTTGGCGATCGTCATGTGCGATGCACACCAGAACAACCAGCGATTGACGTCGGCGCGGCCGATCAGGTCGGTCGGGTACAGCGTCTGGCCCGGGGTCTTGTCGCACAGGTACTGCATGATCGCGCGCGACTCCCACAGCAGGAAGTCGCCGTCCTCGAGTACCGGCACGTGGCCGTTGGGGTTGCGCGCGCGGTGCGGCGCGCCCTTCTGCTCGCCCTTGGGCAGGTCGACCAGCACTCGCTCGAGCGACACGCCGAGGTGGGCGGTGACGAGCAGCGCGCGGCGCGAGTTACCGGACAGCGGGTGGTAGTAGAGCTTCATGGTCCGGGTGTATCGCCCGGCCGTGACAGCTGTCTGTCAACAATGGTCGCTCACGGAGCGCTGCCCAGGCCCGGCGCGTGGCCGGCGACGATGCCGAACGTCGCGTCGAGGCCGTGGGCGAGCTCGATCATCTCGGCCTGGGTCAGGTCGGCCTCGGGGTGGGCCATCCGGTACTTCAGGGTCGGCATGTTGCCGGTCATGATCGACTGGCTCGAGTACGCGGCCATCTCGTAGGGCCGGTTCCACTCGGAGAAGTTGATGACGCTGCGTGCGGCGTCGACGTCGAACACCACGACCCATGACATCGGCGCGACGTTGGCGTACCACGGCCACCGGGTCTGGTTGCTGTGGCAGTTGAAGCAGGCGCGCACGGCCAGCTCGCGGGTGCGTGGCGAGTCCCAGGCCGGCTCCTGGATCGCCGGCGGGTTCTCGTGGGTGCGGCCGTACGGGATGGCCTGCATCAGGCCGAACACGCCGGCCATGATCGCCAGTCCCCACAACCAGACCTTGAGCAAGCGTCGCACGCGGGACGTCATACCGTGTTTGATGCGGGCGTGGCGCCGGCCGCCGCGAGCCAAGTTGCCGCAGGGAGGGCCGGTCGCGCTGGTCGAGATCGGCCGATCATGCGAGAGTCCCCGGCGCCGATGCCCCGCGCCGCGATCGCCGAGCTCGAGGCGCAGCTGCAGGCGCGGTGGAGCGCCGAGGCCGCGGCGGTCTACGCCGACGCCCTGCAGGCCGCCGGCGACCCGCGCGGCGAGCTGATCGCGCTCGACCTTCAGCTGGGCGAGCAACCTCACCAGCCGGCGCTGGTCGCCGCCCGGCACGCCGCCGTGCAGCGCTGGCTCGGCGACCGCTCGACCGAGGGCCACTGGCCGCCGTACACCCACCGCTACGGCCTCGTCGACGTGACCCTCGCGGCCGACGCGCACTCGACGATCGACGACCGCGCCGGCGCGGTGCTCGGCTCACCCGCCGGGCGCTACCTGCGCCACGTCGCGATCTTCGGTGACGCCGGCAACGTCCAGCGCGCGCTGGCCCGGCTGACCGCCGAGCCCCGGCCGTGGCTGCGCAGCCTGGCGATCGATCAGACCGATCACGGCCCGGTCCCGCGCCCGCTGATCACCGCGCTCGCGGCCGCCGCCCCCCGGCTGCGCGCGCTCGAGCTGCGCGGCGAGCGGGTCCTCACCCCGCCCCTGCCCGCGTCCGTCACCCGGCTCGCCCTGCTCGGCCGCCGCGCGCTGACCATCAGCGACACGCCGGTGACCGGGATCACCGAGCTCGACCTCGCGCTCGACGCGCTCGACGTCGCCTCGCTGCGCAACCTCGCCAACCTGGTCGAGCCGCGCGTGTTCCCGGACCTCGTAACGCTCGATCTGGCGCGCAACGAGGGCCACCGGCCGATGGCCGCGCGCAACCTCGATCCGCTGATCTTCGTCCACGCCCTGGGCAAGCGCGGCGGGCTCGACAGGCTGCGCTCGCTGCGCCTGCCGTCGTTGCGCGACACCGGCCAGCACCTGCCGCTCCGCCGGCTGCTCGACGCCCGGCCCGGGCTCGAGGTCGACGTCGTGCGCAGCTATCGCCACTTCGACCGCGGCACCCGCCGCCTGGCGCACCCGCGGCTGCGGGTCGCTCCGCCGCGGCCGTGGCCGCCGGCCGACCTGATGTCCGAGCTCGACGCGCTGGTCATCCTGGTGCCCGGCCGGCACGCCGTCCTGCTGCTGGTCCGCTGCGTCGCCGCGCTCGAGGCGACGTTCGATCGGATGACGCCCGCCGCACGCGACGGATGGACCGCGCTGTGGAACGAGATCGACCACATGCCGACCTACCCCGCAGACCATCGCGAGCCGGTGCACCGCCTGTTCCAGGCCGCGCCGCTCGCCGCCGCGCTCGCCGAGATCCCGCGCGCGCTCGACAGCCGGTGCGCCGGCGCCGCGGCCCTGCTGCGCGAGGTGCCGGTCGAGACCGTCGAGCTGCAGCGCCGGTCGATGGCCGGGGGCCCGGCGACGCACGGCGCGCTGGGGGTCTTGCTCGCCCGGCTGCGCGCCGAGCAGGCGCGACCCGCGCAAGATCTCGTCGACGTGCCGGACGACGTCTTCTAGCATCGGCGCCATGACGAAGACCGCGTTGATCACGGGCGCCAACCGCGGCATCGGTCAGCAAGTCGCGCGCGAGCTCGCCCGCGACGGCTGGGACGTGCTGATCGGCGCGCGCGATGCCCAGAAGGGAAAGTCGGCCGCCGCGCGGCTGCGTGAACAGACCGGCGGCCGGCTCAAACCGGTCGAGCTCGACGTCACCGACGAAGCGTCGATCGCCACCGCCGCGCAGAAGCTTCGCGACGGCGCGATCCGGATCGACGCGCTGATCAACAACGCCGGCGTGTATCGCGAGGCCAGCGTCGCCCGCACCGTGCAGACCAACTTCTTCGGACCGCTGCGCACCACGCTGGGCCTCCTGCCCTTGCTGCGCGA
>DASWOO010000854.1:0-8143 GCA_036404335.1 Kofleriaceae bacterium | reverse complement strand
GCCGGCGACGCCGGCGACGAACCGCGGGGTCCGGCGGCGCGCGGCGGCCAGGCCGACGATGGCGATCGGCAGCGCCCAGATCAGCCGGGTCTGCCGGAGCCAGACCCAGACGTAGTACAGGCCGTTGTCGCGCATCTGCCGCGGCATGTCGGGGCTGGCCCACGCGCCGCTGGCCTTGACGTAGTAGGTGTTGGGGAACGGCCAGCCGTAGTACCACCAGCGCCAGGCGAACCACGGCGCCCACAGGCTCAGTAAGCAGGCGATCGCGAGCAGCTCGTCGGTGAAGCCGCGGCGCGCGCCGCGCGAGGCGAGCCGCGCGATCGCCCAGGCCAGGCCGAGCACCGCCGCGACCATCGGGCCCTCGGGCCGGGTCAGCGCGGCGAGCGCGAGGTAGATCCCGGCGCGGCGGAGCATGCGCGGGGCGAGCGCGGCGGCGACCATGGCGTCGAGCGCGGCGGCGACCAGCAGCGTGTAGAGCTGGGTCTCGAGCCCGCCCGACGTCCAGCACGCGAACCCCGACGAGCACGCGAGCAGGAGCGAGGGCAAGGTCGCCCACGGCGTGCGCCGGCCGAGCGCGCGCTCGGTCGTGCGGCACACGACGTAGAGCGTCGCCAGCGCGCAGACGGTGCCGAGCACGCGCGACGCGAGCTCGGGCGCGGCGCCGGCCCACATGCCGAGGCCCAGGATCAGGGTCCACAGGAAGTTGGTGTAACCCTCGACGGGCTGGCCGAGGTTGAAGGTCAGCTGGCCGTACTCGGCGAGGTTGCGCGAGAACACGAACGAGATGTAGGCGTCGTCGGTGACGAAGTTGTATTGCAGCGAGTGGATGACGAGGATCACCGCCGCGGCGGCGAGCAGGCCCCAGCGCGCCCGCGGCCACGCGGGGTGCGTCGGGTCCGCGGGGTGCGCCGCGGCCACGCGCGGGGGCGCCGCGTCTGCGGGGGGCGCCGCGCCTGCGGAGTGCGCCGCCTCTGCAGGGTGCGCCGCGCCTGCGGGGTGCGCGTCTACCGGCTCGTCCGCCATGCGCGCGCAGGCTACCGCGCGGCGCCGGTGGGGTGCTACTTGCCCTGCAGGCGGCTGATCCGCTGCTTGACCAGCGCGACGTCCTTGGCGCCGGGCGCGGCGGCGACGTAGGCCCTGAGCGCGTCGAGCGATCGCCGGGGCTCGCCGAGCTGGGCGTAGGCCAGGCCGAGGCCACGGTAGCCGCCGACGTAGCCGGGGTAGAGCGCGAGGGCCTCGCGATACGCCGCCGCGGCGCCGCTCGGGTCGCCGGCGAACAGCTTGTCGTTGCCGGACAGGTAGGCGACGCGGGCCCGCGCGATCGCCGGGTCCTCGGATGCCTGCGCGACCAGGCCCGGCACCGGCGCCTCGTCGGCGCGGGTCTGGTAGTCGACGACGATCATCTTGGGCTTGCGGCCCGGCCGCGCCGAGCGCCCGGGCCCCGGGCGCGACGGGCCGGGGATCGCCGCGGCCACGCGCGCCGGCGCGGGCGCATGGCTGGCCGCCGGGTGGCTCGCCGGTGCCGGGGCCTGGACCGGGGCCGGCTCGGCCGACCTCGCGGCCGGTGCGGGCTCTGCGGCGTGCGCGACGATCGCGGCGACGCTGGGCTTGCTCTCAGCGAGCGGCGCGTCGGGCGCGGCCGCAGGCGCTGGCGCGGCCGCTGGCTCAGACGCGGCCGCAGGCGCAGGCGCAGGCGCGGCCGGCTCGGTGGCCACCGGCGGCTTCGGCGCCTCGGTCGCCATCGCGAGCGCGACGCCCAGCACCGCCGCCGCGACGCCGCCCGCGCCCGCGAGCCACCACAGCTTGCGCGACCTGGGGCGCGCCTCGACGCCGGGCGCCGGCTCGGCCGGCAGCGGCTTCACCACCGGCAGCGGCGCGGCCGGCGTGTCGGACCGATCCGGCACGTACAGCGCCGGCAGCCCCGAGGGCGCGACCGGCGCGGCCGTCTGCGCCGTCGGTGCCGGCGTCGCCACCGGCGACTGCGCGGTCGTGGGCGGCGGCGGGATCACCGGCCGGTCCCCGTCCGATCCGCGATAGATCGGGTACCCGGCGACCGCCATCGGCAGCGGCTGGCCCGCGTCCGACGGCGGCGGCGGCGTCCCGATCACCGGGAACGGCGACTCGGCGCGCGTGCCCGTCCGCGCCGGCGGCGCCGTCCCCGCCCGCGCCGGCGGCACCGTCCCCGGCCGCGGCTCGGGCGTCCCCGCGCCGGTCCCCATCGCGCGCATCGCCGGCCGCGCCTCGCTCGGCCGGGCCCGCGGCACCAGCGACGGCGTGCGCGGCGACGCCACCGCGATCGGCGCCGACTCGTGCACCCGGGCGCTCTGCTTCACCAGCGCGGCCAGGTTGGCGTCCGACGCCTGCGGCGTCCGCTGACCGTGCTGCCATTCCATGACATCGAGCGCGTCGATCTCCACGATCTCGTTCATCGCGAGCCGCGGCGGCGTGGGCTTGGTCATCGCGCGACCTCCTCGACGAGCGCGGCCGCCCCGGCGGTCGCGTCGGCTTCTGTGGCAAACTCGCGCTCGGCGGTCCTCGCCGCGGCGCGCGCATCGACGTCGAACAACGTCACCGTGATCTTCAGCGGCCGATGAGGCCCCCGCCCCGCCCCGCCCTCGATCCGCGCGAACAGCAGCCGGTTGGCGGCGAGCGACTTGCCGATCGCCGCGTAGCAGGCGCCGGTCGGCTCGACGCACTCGATCGCCAGCTGGACGACCTCGAGCGAGACCTTCGACAGCCGGGTCTCGTCGACGCCGGCGAGCCGGACCTGCGCCAGCTGCGCGCTGATCGCCCGCGCGAGCGCGGGGAACGCGTCGCTCTCCGCCGGGATCACCGCGAGCTCGCGTCGGGCCTGGACCGGCGCCGGGGCCGCCGCGACCGGCGCCGGCCGCGCGTGGGCGCAACCCATGGCCAGCAGCGAGATGGCTCCCAGCCTCCCTGACATCTGGAGGAGCAACACGATCTCGCTCACGCTATCACGCGCGCGTGAGATTCCAGCGAGCGAGTTTATCGATCTCGAACGATTCGCTTTGTTGCCTACAGCGAACTTCACCGACGACGATTTCGATGTGCGACAACGCGTTCCGGTCACCACACAGGAATTTTCGTGAGCCGACAGACGAGTCCAATCCTGATCATTCGCAATCTGCACGATCCCGAGACCCATTCACGCCCGGCCGTCCCGGCGCCGGCCTCGACGTCTCTCCGGCGCCGAAACCGGCTAGGCTAGCGCGCTCGCATGGCATCCGAGGAACCCACGCGTCCGCTGGGCGAGCTGATCGGCGCGGGCGCGGCGACCGGCGGGCTCGCTGGTCTGATCATCGGTGCAATCGACGCGCTGTGGTCGTGGGGGCCGGCCCGCCAGTTCCTGCCCGGGTTCGCCACCCGGCTGCGCTTCGTCGGCTTCACCGCTTTCAGCTACCTGCTGGCCGGGCTCGCCGCCGGCCTCGCCGTCGCGCTGGTCGCGCTCGGCCTCGGGCGCGCGACCCGGATCGGCGACCTGCTCCGCGCCGCGCGCGCGACCCACGCGCGCCACCGGACCCGGGCCCCCGAGACCGCGATCATCGGCCTGTCGCTCGTGCTCGCCGCGATCCCGTCGCTCGCCGGCTCGCTGCTCGTCGCGTTCCGGCTGACCGTCCCCTACGTCAGCAACCGCCACGTCATCGCGCTCGAGGTCGTGGTCGCGATGGCCGCGACGGTCGGCGCGATCGCCGCCGCGATCCCGGTCGCGTTCATCGTGGCCCGCCTGCTCGAGCTGGCGCTCGTGCCGCTCGCCCGCCGGGCCCGCGCCGTGTCCTCGCCGTGGGCGCCACTCGCCGCGCTCGGCGCGATGCTGATCGTCGCCGCGATCGCCTGGGCCGCGCGCGACTGGGAGACCGCGCGCCAGCTGCCGCTCCGCCCGCCGCTCGTCGGCGCCGCCGGCGTCGCCGCCGCGGTCCTCGCGCTGCGCCCCGCGGTCGCGCTCGCCCGGGTCGTCGCCCGCCAGCCCGCCTGGCGCCGCCTCGCCATCGCCGTCGCCGCCCCGCTCGTCAGCCTGTGGCTCGTGCTCGCCACCGGCGGCTCGGCCGCGATCATCAAGGCCGCCGCCGCGTACACCGGCCTCGGCGGCCCGATCGCCCACACCCTGCGCCGCGCCTTCGACCGCGACCACGACGGCTACGCCCGCTACCTCGGCGGCGGCGACTGCGACGACTCCGACCCCAACGTCCACCCGGGCGCCCCCGAGATCCCCGACGACGGCATCGATCAGAACTGCGTCGGCGGCGACGCGACCACCACGGCCGCGGCCGAGTCGCCGAGCTTCGTCCCGCGGCCCGCCGGCGTCCCGCCCGACTTCAACATCCTGGTGATCACCATCGACACCACCCGCGCCGACCACCTCGGCATGTACGGCTACCCGCGCGCGACGTCGCCCAACCTCGACGCGATGGCCCGGACCGGCACGGTGTTCGACCACGGCTGGGCCCACGCGCCGTCGACCCGTTACTCGATGCCGGCGATCCTGACCGGCCGGCTGCCGCTCGACGTCTACTACGACACCTCGGTCGAGGGCTGGCCCGGGATCTCGCCCCGCGCGACCACGCTCGCCGAGGCGCTCGCGCCGCTGGGCTTCGCGACCGGCGCGATCACCAACTACTGGTACTTCGACCGCAGCCGCCACATGGATCAGGGCTTCGCCGAGTACGACAACGAGGACGCCCGGCTGCACACCAGCGTCGCCGGCGCCGGCCCCGAGCAGACCCACGGCAGCTCGTCGCAGCAGCAGACCGACAAGGCGATCGGCTTCGTCGGCCGCCACGCCCAGCAACGCTGGATGCTGTGGGTCCACTACTACGATCCGCACTACGGCTACGAGCCGCACCCCGAGCTCCCCGCGTTCGGCACCGATCGCATGGCGCTGTACGACGGCGAGCTGGCGTTCACCGATCACCACATCGGACGGCTGTTCGACGACCTGCGCGCGCGCGGCCTGTACGACAAGACGGTGATCGTCGTGACCGGCGACCACGGCGAGGGCTTCGGCGAGCACGGCATCGAGCTGCACGGCTATCACCTGTACGCCGCGCAGACCAAGGTGCCGCTGATCATCCGCGTCCCCGGTCTGCCGCCGCGCCGGGCGTCGACCCCCGCCGGCCACGTCGACATCCTGCCGACCCTGGTCGACCTCGCCGGCGGCTCGCCCACCGGCGAGATGATGGGCCGGTCGCTGGTCGACGTCCTGGCCGGCGGCGCCGAGCTCGCCGGCCGCACCGTGTTCCAGCAGCTGTCGTACGAGAACAACCACGAGATGCGCGCGGGGGTCAGCGACCGCTGCCACGTGATCTACAACGTCAGCCCCGATCCGAGCTGGGAGGTCTACCGCGTCGACGACGACCCGATGGAGACCCGCGACCTCGCCGCCGACGACGACGCGTGCGCCGACACCCGCCGCGCGGTCGAGCGCTGGTACGACCGCGCGCAGATCCCGGCCGGCGCCAGCGAGGCCCTGCTCCCGGCCCGCCCCGCGATCGCCGCGCCGCTCGACATCGACTTCGGCGAGGCGGTCCGGCTCCTGGCGGTGGACGCGCCCGCCAGGGTCCACCCCGGCGACACCGTGCCGCTGACCTGGACGTTCGAGGCCCGCGGCCCGGTCGAGCCCGGCTGGAAGATGTTCGTGCATGTCGAGGGCCCGGGCCGGGTGTTCGTCAACGGCGATCACCGCCCGGCCCGGCCGTTCGAGTGGTGGCGCGCCGGTCAGTTCATCCGCTACACGACGCAGGTGGTCGTGCCGCGCACCGCGCCGGCCGGGCGCTACACCGTGCGCGCCGGCATGTTCGGCGCGCATGGACGTGCCAAGGCCCGCGCGCCCGGCGCCAAGATCGCCGATGATGCGGCCGACGTGATCGAGCTCGAGGTCGCCCCGTGACGCCGGCACCGCTGTCCGATGGCCTCGCGGCCGCGATCGTCGTGCCCGCCGGCGCATCGACGGGTTCCGGCAGCCGCGGGTTCCCGGCGCCCGATCCGACGCCGATGTGGAGCACGGTGCTGCGCGTCGCGGTGTGGATCGCGCTGATCCTGCCGGCGGTGTACCAGCTGTCGCTGCTGCTCGACGCGATCGGCGGCCGGATCGGCTACCACTACGACCTCGAGTGGATGGAGGGCGGCCTGCTCCACCACGCCGACCGGATCAAGCGCGGCATGGGCATCTACGTGCCGCCCAACGTCGACTTCATTCCGTACCTGTACACGCCGCTGTACCCCGCGCTGCTGGCGATGCTCGGCAAGCCGTTCGGCATCACCTACGTGCTCGGCCGCAGCGTGTCGGTCCTCGCGCTCGCGGGCATCGCCGGGACCACGATCGTCAGCTTCGTCCGCGCCCGCGCCAGCCACCTCGGCGTCGCCGCCGGCGCGGTGCTCGCGCTCGGCCTGTTCGCCGCGTGCTACCCCTACGTCGAGGGCTGGTACGACCTGGTCCGCGCCGACACCCTGTTCCTGTTCATGGTGACCGTCGGCATCGCCGGCCTGCCGATCTGGTCCCGGTCCAACCGCGGCATCGTTGGCCACGCCAAGGTCACCGCCGGCGCGACCCTGCTCGCGCTCGCGTTCTTCTGCAAGCAGACCGGGATCTTCTACGTCGCGTTCGGCGGCGCGATCGTGCTGGTCTGCGCGTGGCGCCGGCTGGCCACCTATGTCGCGGTCGCCGGCGTGATCGGCCTGGGCGGCACCGCGCTGCTCAACCGGGTCACCGGCGGCTGGTTCTGGATCTACGTCTCGGAGATCCACCGCGCCCATGACTTCAACATGGACCGGTTCCACGCGTCGTTCGGCCACATCCTGTGGCACTTCCCGCCGGTGACGGTCGTGATCGTCGCGACCTGGCTGCTGGTCGGCTGGACCGCGCTGCGCCGCCGCGCGCTGCCGCCGCAGGCCAGGATGTTCGGGCTCTGGACCTGCGCCTACGCGCTGTCTACCGTGGTCGGCGCGATTGGCTGGGGAACCGAGTTCGCCCACTTCAACGCCTACATCCCGGCGTTCCTGCACGGCTCGATCGCCGCCGGCGCGGCGATCCCCGCGGTGATCGCCTGCGTCCGCTGCCTGTGGCCCGATCACCCGCGGCGCGAGGCGCTGACCACGCTGTGCGCGATGATCGCCGCGCTGCCGCTCAGCGTGACCTGCGTGATGGCACGTTGGCAGCCGGCCAAGCTGATCCCGAGCGACGCCGACGCCGAGGCCGGTGACCGGCTGATCGCCCGGCTCCGGACGATCGAGGGCGAGGTCTGGATGCCGTCGCACCCGTGGTACCTGCACTACGCCGACAAGGAGCCCCACGTCCACCGGATGGGCATCAAGGACGTGACGACGCGCCAGAAACGGACGATCGCCGGGCTCGACGCGGCGCTGCACGACCACCGGTTCGCCGCGATCGTGCTCGACAACCGCGACCTGCAGCTCGAGCTGCCGATGCTGCGCCAGCAGTATCAGCCGGCGCTGCAGCTGCCGGCCAACGAGCGGCCACGGGTGTACACCGGCGCACAGATCGTGCCCGAGTCGATCTGGATCCCGGCGCTGCCGGCCAACCTGGGCGCCGCGCCGGGCACCAAGATCGTCTTCGACTTCGAGGGCGGGACCTGCGCCCAGGGCTGGACCTGCGAGGGCGAGGCGTGGAACGCCGGGCCGATCGCCCAGTCGCTGACCGGCCAGGGCCTGGTCCAGAACGTCACCGGCCGCAAGCTGGCTAGCAGCATGTCCGGCGGCGACCAGGCGACCGGGCGGATGACCTCGCCCGAGTTTGCCCTCGATGGCGCGCACCTGAGCCTGCGGATCGGCGGCGGCGACTACTCGAGCGACCTGCGGGTCGAGCTCTGGGTCGACGGCGCCCACGTCAAGACCGCGACCCCCGAGTCGCCGCCGACCGAGAACCTCCGGCTGGTCACGATCGACCTGCCGCCCGAGGTCCGGGGCAAGCAGGGCAAGCTCGTGATGATCGACTATTCGACGAAGGGTCACCTCAACGTCGACGACGTGCGGCTGACGCAGTAGGGTGTGACCGTGCCCGAGGCCGCACACGATCCTGCCCCCGACGCGGCTCCGAGCGAGCCGCGCAAGAACCTTCTGTTGCCCGGCGCCGAGCGCTGGCCCGCCGACAAGCCGGTGATCGAGCTGC
>DASWOO010000853.1:0-2167 GCA_036404335.1 Kofleriaceae bacterium | reverse complement strand
CCGAAGCTGCCGAGCACGCGCGCGGCGGTGCGGCCGTAGACGATCGCCTCGAGCTCGGTGGTCGCCGGCAGCGCGGCGGCGATCGCGCGCATGACCTGCGCGAGCCGCGGCCGGCCGATGAGGTCCATGCTGCGCGACAGGTCGACGACGAAGATCGCGCGCGCGGCGCCGCCCCGGGCGCGGGCGGGCGGGGCGATCACGGTGATCAGCGTGGCGCTCCACGCGGCGTCGAGCCGCTCGGTCTGGGTCCACAGGACCGGCGCCGCGAGCTCGAGCGCGAACTCGATCGCCGCGGGCTTGCCGCCGAGCGCGAAGCTGGCGCCGCCCTGGCCGCCGACCCGGATCGCCCCGACCTTCGCGCCCGGCCCCGGGGTCGCGTGGACCGTGCCGTGGCACGCCGGGCCGTCCGCGCGCGCCGGCAGCGTCAGGTGGATCGCCCCGCCGGCGAGCTCGCCGATCACCACGTAGCGCGTGATCAGCCCGACCTCGTGGCCCGGGGCGATCGGCTGGATCACCGCGTACGGCCCGTCGGCGCTGGCCTGGACGACCAGCGGGTCGGCCCCGACCACGTTGCCGGCGACCGTCGTCGACGAGAAGTGCGCCGACACCGCGATCGCCGGGATCGGCTTGCCGTCGAGCGCGATCGCCGCGCCGATCAGCACCGCGCCCGCGGGCAGCGCGATGGGCAGGCGCACCGCGAGCGGGATCGTCCCGCCGTTGGCCAGCTGCTCGCGGGTCTCGACGGTGGCGACCGCGCCGCGGACGTCGACCCGCAGCTCGCAGCCGACCGGCCGCACCGCCTCGAGCGCGCGCGCGGCCTGACCGGCGCCGTATTCTTGCCCGGCGGCGGCGGCGGCGGTCCCGCACGCCAGCAGCACCGTGACCGCTGCCATCCGCGTCATGCGGCGAGGACAGCCGCCCGCGCGGTAGGTTGCGCGCCGTCCGCGACTTCCAGCTACAATGTTGTCAGTGCAGTCGCCTGACCTGCCGCCTCGCCGGCCGCGCATCGGCTTCGTGCTCTCGGGAGGCGGCTCGCGCGGCGCGTACGAGGCCGGGATCATCCATTACCTTCGCACCGATCTGGCCAAGCGGCTCGGCCACCACGTGCCGATCGACATCGTCACCGGCACGTCGGTCGGCGCGATCAACGCCTCGTTCCTCGCCGCGACGATGACCGAGCCCGACACCCAGGCGGCGCGCCTGGTCGAGGCCTGGCGCTCGCTGCGCATCGAGGAGCTGATCAGCCTCAAGCCCGCCGACATGATCCGCGCGGCACGGTTGATGCTCGGCGGCGATCTGCCGCCACCGCCGCCCGGCAGCTTCCGCTACGGTGGCCTGCTCGATACCGCGGGCCTCGAGCGGTTCGTGATCAGCGCGATCCCGTGGCGCGGCATCGAGCGCAGCCTGCGCACCGGCGCGCTGTACGCAATGTCGGTGTCGGCGACCCACATCGGCACCGGCCACACCGTCGTCTTCCTGCAGTCCGCCGAGCCGGTGCCGCGCGAGTGGAGCCGCGATCCGTTCGTCCGCCACCGGGCCGCGCGGATCGGCCCGCGGCACGTCCTGGCGTCGGCGGCGATCCCGATGCTGTTCCCGTCGGTGAAGATCGGCGACGACTATTACACCGACGGCGGCCTGCGCCAGAACACGCCGATGTCGCCGGCGATCCGGCTCGGCGCCGACCGCATGCTGCTGGTCTCGCTGCGCCACGTCGCGCCGCCGCCCAAGGAGATCCAGCGCGAGAACACGCTGGCGTTCCCCAAGCCGCTGTACCTCGCCGGCAAGGCGCTCAACGCGCTGATGCTCGATCACACCGAGTACGACCTCGCCCGGATGCAGCGCATCAACCTGATCCTCGAGGCCGGCCGCGCGTCGTTCGGCGAAACGTTCGAGGGCATGATGAACGACGCGCTGGTCGGGCTGCGCGGCGCGCCGCTGCGCCGGATCCAGGCGGTGCACATCCGGCCGTCGGAGGACATCGGCCGGATGGCCGCGGAGTTCGCCGGCGCCGGTAAGGCGAAGGTCTCGGGCCTGGTCGCGCGCCGGCTGATCCAGCGGCTCGCCGGCGGCGAGGCCAAGCACGACAGCGACCTGCTGTCGTACGTGCTGTTCGACGGCGACTTCGCGATGCAGCTGATCGAGCTCGGCCGCAGCGACGCCGCCAAGA
>DASWOO010000852.1:0-5152 GCA_036404335.1 Kofleriaceae bacterium | reverse complement strand
GCTCGTCGGCCTGGTGTGCGCCTCGCTGGCGCGGCGCCGCGCCCGGACTGGCAAAAATCCGGCGTGATGCCTATGACTTGCCAGAACGCGTGGTTCTGTGTAGTAAGTGGCCAGCATGGAGAGTGACCGGACCGCGACGTGGGTGGTTGTGGCTGCCTATAACGAGGGCAAGGTCATCCGCGAGGTCATCGCCGAGGTCGTGCAGGCGGGCTGGTCGATCGTCGTGGTCGACGACGGCTCGCGCGACAACACGGTCGCGGCGGCGCGCGCCGGCGGCGCCATCGTCGTCCGTCACGCGGTCAACCTCGGCCAGGGCGCGGCGCTGCAGACGGGCATCGATTATGCGCTCCGCCGCGGCGCCCGCTACATCGTGACGTTCGACGCCGACGGCCAGCACAACTGCGACGACATCCCCGCGCTGGTCGCCGCGCTCGCGGACGCCGACATCGCGCTCGGCTCGCGGTTCCTCGGCAAGGAGATCGAGGGCGCGTCGGCGCGGCGCAAGGCGCTGCTGCGCACCGCGACCATGGTGTCCAATGGCCTGTCGGGCATGAAGCTGACCGACTCGCACTGCGGGTTCCGCGCGTTCCGCGCATCGGCTGCGCCGCACCTGCGGATCTTCCAGGACCGCATGGCGCACGCCTCCGAGCTGCTGCGCAAGATCCGCGTCAGCGGCCTGCGCGTGGTCGAGGTGCCGGTGACCGTGCGCTACACCGAGCACTCGATGAGCAAGGGCCAGGGTGGCATGCAGGCCGTGCGGATCCTCTTCGACTACTTCTTCCGCGCATGATCATCCGCATCCTGCTCCTGCTCGGGCTGGCCGCGATCGGCTGGTTCATCTTCCTGCGCCGCAACCGGCTGCCGTTCCACATCATGACGGTGTTCGGCCTGATCGGCGTGGCGGCGATCGCCGTGCTGTTCCCCGAGACCACGCAGGACGCCGCCGAGCTGGTCGGCGTCGGCCGCGGCGCCGACCTGATCACGTACACCGCGATCATCGCGGTGATGTTCGTGCTGCTCCACTACTACACGAAGTTCGTCGATCTGCAGCGCCAGGTCACCCAGGTGACCCGGGAGCTCGCGATCCTGCGCACCGAGGTCGATCGGATCGCGCCCCCGGCCCGGCCGGCGGACCCGCCCGCGGCCGTCCTGCCGTAAGCCCGCGGCGGGCCCGGGCTGGCCCTGGGCGCCCCTGGCTGTGCAAGATCTCGCAGTGTCTCCGGCTCGCCGCACGGCCGAGTTGCGCCGGGGCTCGGAGTCGGCCGAAGATGAGCTCCGTGTATCGCAGCTGGATGCTGTTGTGGCTCGTCGTGTGCGCGTGCGGCGACAACATCGGGCTGCCGCGCGCCAACGATCTGGTGATCGTCGCGCACCAGGACGACGACCTGCTGTTCATGCAGCCCGACGTCAGCGACGAGGTCAGCCAGCACCGGCCGGTCACCGTGCTGTACATCACCGCGGGCGACGCCGGCGCCGGGCTCGTCTACGCCGACTCGCGCGTGCTCGCCGTGAAGTGGGCCTACGCGACGATGGCCGGCAGCAACAACTGGAACTGCGCGTGGCTTGATCTCGCCGGCCACCTGGCGCAGCGCTGCCGGCTCGACGGCCTGTCGCTCGAGCTGATCTTTCTCGGCTACCCCGACGGCGGCATCCCGGGCACCTCGCCCAACAGCCTGCGCCACCTGTGGGAGGGCGCGGTCACCCAGGCCGACACCGTCGCCGATCAGGTCGCGACCTATACCAAGGACGGGCTGATCGAGACCGTGGCCACGGTGATCCGCGACACCCAGCCGTCCGTGATCCGGACGCTCGAGGTCTCGGCGACCCACGGCGGCGACCACTCCGATCACATGTTCGCCGGCGCGATCGCGCTGGCCGCGGCGGCGCGGGTGCGCAGCGAGGCGACGTTCCTGTCGTACCGCGGCTACAACACGAACGACGATCCCAGCAACATCCCCGACGAGATCTACGAGACCTCGTCGCGCGGCCTGCGCGCCTACGAGGCGTGCCAGACCGGCTGCGCGCCGTGCGGCCAGGTCTGCGCCAGCGAGAACATCCTCGGGCTGTACTACGGCTACCTGCATCACCACTACAGCGTGGCGATGCGCACCGCGCCGATGGCCGGCCTGCTCCAGACCGACAACCAGTGCGTGACCGTCACCGGCGGCGACGTGACGCTCGGCGACTGCGCGCGCGGCAGCCAGCTCGAGCTCGAGCTCGACGGCAGCATCCGCGCCGGCGACCGCTGCCTCGAGCTCGCCGCGGACGGCACGCTGGTCGCCCAGGCCTGCGGCCACGGCCCGGAGGGCTACTTCCTGCTCGACGAGGAGGGCCACCTGTGGTCCGGGGTGCCGGCGCCCACCGGCGGCGATCGCCTGGCCAATCACACGACGTGCCTGGTGCCCGACGGTGGCCGGGTCCGGGCCGCGGTGTGCGGCGGCGATCTCGAGCGCCGCTGGGTGCTCGGCCGGCCGCCGGTGCTCAGCCTGCGCTCGGACCTGCAGCTCGCGGCGCGCGGCCGGTCGGTCCGGCTGGCGGACGTCACCGGCGACGGGCTTGCCGATCTGTGCCGGATCGAGCGCGGCGGGCTGTGGTGCGCGCCGGGCGACGGCGCCGGCCGGTTCTTCTCGTCGCTGCGGATCGACGCGCCGGACGCGCCGCTCGCGGTCGACCCCGACAGCCTGGTGCTCGGCGACCTCGACGGCGACGGCCAGCCCGACGCGTGCGGCCGGACCTCGGCGGGCGTGCGCTGCGCGACCGCGGCGTCGGGCTACCGGGCGGTGGCGTGGTCGCCGGCGTTCGCGCGGCCGGCGGTGCCGGGCCCGGGCACCCGCGTGCTGGCGATCGTCGACGGCCTGGTCTGCGGCGTGACCCCGATGGGCGTCGCCTGCGCGGCGCAGGGCGCGGACGCGGTGCTCCGCTCGGCGTGGCCGGCGGACGCGACCACGCTCTGGCCGGGCGACCTCGACGGCGATGACCTCGCCGACTGGTGCACGTCGACCCCGGCCGGCCCGGCGTGCGGGCTCGCCGCCGACCGCGCGGTGACCTCGACCGGCGCGCCGTGGGGCTTCGCGATCAACGCCAAGGTCGAGGGCTCGGCCGCGACCGACGGCGTGGTCGCCGACGAGACCCGCGGCGCGATCGCCGACGTCTCGGGCGACGGCAAGGGCGATCTCTGCGTCGTGCTCGGCGGCGCGGTCGAGTGCGCGCTCAGCCAGGGCCACGCCTTCGGGCCGCGCTACGCGGTGCTGACCCTCGCGCCGGGCGTGCAGGCCCAGGCGCTGTGGCTCGGCGACCTCGACGGCGATGGCAAGGCCGACCCGTGCGTCGACGACGGCACCGCGATCCTGTGCGCGATCTCGCCGTAGCCTCGGGCCGGCGTCCGGATCAGGGAGCGGTGCGGTACGCGCCCGACTTGATCGCGTCGGTCCACGCCGTGTTGGCCAGGTACCACTCGATCGTCCGGCGGATGCCGTCCTCGAACGCCACGCGGCGCTGCCAGCCGAGGGTGTGCTCGATGTGGCTCGGATCGATCGCGTAGCGGAAGTCGTGGCCGGGACGGTCGGTGACGAACGTGATCAGCTCGCGGTGCGGCGTGGCGCGCGGCGCCAGCTCGTCGAGCAGGTCGCAGATCGTGTGGACCACGTCGAGGTTCTTGCGCTAGGACCGCGCGCCGATCAGGTACGACTCGCCGGGCATGCCCCGGGTCAGCGCGGTCCGGACCGCCGCGCAGTGGTCGGTCACGTAGATCCAGTCGCGGACGTTATCGCCCTTGCCGTACACCGGCAGCGGCTGGCCCGCCAGCGCGTGGGTGATGGTCAGCGGGATCAGCTTCTCGGGGAACTGGTACGGCCCGTAGTTGTTCGAGCAGTTGGTGATGATCGCCGGCAGCTTGTAGGTGTGGACGTAGGCCGAGACCAGGTGATCGCTCGCCGCCTTCGACGCCGAGTACGGCGAGCGCGGATCGTACGCCGTGGTCTCGACGAACAGGCCGGTCGGGCCGAGCGCGCCGAACACCTCGTCGGTCGAGACGTGCACGAAGCGGAAGCCGTCGCGCGCGGTCGGGCGGTCGGCGAGGTAGCGCCGGGTCTCGTCGAGCAGGTGGAACGTGCCGACCACGTTGGTCTGGATGAAGTCCTCGGGGCCGTCGATCGACCGGTCGACGTGGCTCTCGGCCGCGAAGTGGACGATCGCGTCGGGGGCGTGGTCGGCGAGCAGGCCGCGGACCAGCGCGCGGTCGGCGATGTCGCCGCGCACCACGGTCAGCCGCGGCTCGCCCGCCAGCTCGGCGAGCGACCGCGGGTTGCCGGCGTAGGTCAGCTTGTCGAGGATGATCACCCGGGTGTCGGGCTCGCTCGCCAGGATCTGGCGCACGAAGTTGAAGCCGATGAACCCGGCGCCGCCGGTGACGATGATCTTGGTCATGCAGGTGCTCCTAGGTGCCGAGCTCGTCGGCGATCACGCGCGCCAGGCCGAGCTGCCACGGCGGCGGGGTGATGCCCAGGCCGCGGATCCGGCTGGTGTCGAGCACCGAGTACGCCGGGCGGCGCGCCGGGGTCGGGTACTCGGCGGTGGTGATCGCGTCGATCCGCTCGCAGGCCAGCGCGCGGTGGCGGCGGGCCTCGTCGATGATCTGGCAGGCGAACGCGTGCCAGGTCGTCGGGCCGTCGCCGCAGTAGTGATAGGTCGCCGCCGCGGCCCGGCCCTCGCGCTGCAGCGCGCCGAGCTCGAGCAGCGCGCCGGCCAGGTCGTCGGCCCAGGTCGGGCAGCCGTGCTGATCGGCGACCACGCGCAGCACCGGCCGCTCGGCGGCGAGCCGCAGCATGGTCTGGACGAAGCTCGGCCCGCGGGTCGCGAACACCCACGACGTCCGGATCACGGACGCGCCGTGCGCCCGGGCGAACGCCTCGCCGGCGGCCTTGGTCTCGCCGTACACGCCGAGCGGCGCGATCGGCTGGTCCTCGCGGTACGGCGCCGTCGCCGTGCCGTCGAACACGTAGTCGGTCGAGACGTGCAGCCACGGGAGCTGCCGGGCGGCGCAGGCCCGGCCGAGGTGCGCGACCGCGGCGGCGTTGATAGCGTAGGCGTCGTCGGGCGCGGCCTCGGCCTTGTCGACCGCGGTGTACGCCGCGGCGTTGATCACCAGCTCGGG
>DASWOO010000851.1:0-5390 GCA_036404335.1 Kofleriaceae bacterium | reverse complement strand
GATCCGGCCGACCAGCGCCTCGACCCGCGACCGGAGCTCGGCGTACTCGGGGACCTCCGAGCGCGTCGGCACCGAGACCTGGACGAACGACACCTTGCCGCGCCACTCGGGGAACCGCTCGAGCAGCCGGGCGAACGCCTCGAGCCGCTCGGGGATGCCCTTGGAGTAGTCGAGCCGGTCGACGCCGAGGATCAGCTGGCGGCCGCGCAGCATCGGATCGAACGAGCCGAGCTCGGTCGATTCGTTGTGGGCCTCGGCGTCCTCCGCGAACCGGTCCGGGTCGATGCCGACCGGGAACACCCGCGCGTGGTGCTTGGCCCTGGCCTCGGCCTCGCTGCCGAGCAGGCCGCGCACGGTGGCGAGGAAGATGTCGCGCCAGCGCTGGGCCTGCAGGCCGATCAGATCGTAGTCGAGCAGGGCGGCGCAGACCTCGCTCGCCCACGGCAGGGTCTCGAACACGTCGAGCGGCGGGAACGGGACGTGGAGATAGAACCCGAGCTTGCCGACGTGCCCGGCGCGCCGGAGCTCGCGCGCGACCAGCATCAGGTGGAAGTCCTGGATCCAGACCACGCCCGACGCGCCGCCGGCCTCGAGCACCTTGTCGGCGTACGCGCGGTTGGCGTCGGAGTAGCACTGCCACTCGTCGTCGAGGTAGCGCACGCGCTGCGGGAAGCCGTGGAGCAGCGGCCACAGGCTCTGGTTGCAGAACCCGGCGTAGAACTTCTGGCGCCAGCTCGGCGGATAGTCGAACTGCGCGCGGGTCAGCGACTCGCCGGCCTCGATCCGCAGCTTGAGCCCGGGCTCGCGCTCGGCGCCGCTCCAGCCCAGCCAGATCCCCTGGGTCTCGGCCAGCACCGGCAGCAGCGCCGAGACCAGCCCGCCGACCTCGCGCTTGCGATCGCCGGTCGGCGCCGCCGGCAACCGGTTCGACGCCACCAGCAGGCGCGACGCGCCGTGCGGCTGCGGCGGCTGGGTGACGACGGTCAGATCCGGCGCCGGCGCGTTGGCGTCGGCCCGCCACGCCGCGCTGCGCGCGTCGATCAGCCAGCGCAGGAAGCGATGGACCGCGGCAGGGTCGGGCAGGCGCAGGTGGGCCTGGGTCCGGCGCGGCTGGGTCGACACCAGGATGCCGACGTCGCCATCGCGCAGGCTGACGAACATGTCCTCGTCGGTCAGATCATCGCCCAGCGCGACGATCGTGGCGCCGCTCGGCCCCCGGGCGCGCAGCCAGCTGAGCGCCGTGCCCTTGTGCGCGCCGCGATGCCGGACCTCGAGCGCCTCGACCTCGGGCAGCCGCTCGAGCCCGTGGTGGGTCTCGAGCCACTCGTCGACCAGCATCTCGGCCGCGGCCGAGACCGCGTCGTGCTGGTCGTCGGCGACCCGCCGCCAGTGAAAGCACACCGAGCACGACTTGCGCTCGATCAGCGTGCCGGGATAGCGCGCGCTGAGCTGCCGCAGCGATTGTTCGATCTCATCGAGCTGCGGCACCGGCGGCAGCGCCGCCTCCCACGCGCCCTCGGCGCAGCGCCACACCCCGTGCTCGGCTGCCACGGCGATCTTCGGGAAGCGAGGAGGCAAATCCTCGACGAGGTGCCGGGGCCGGCCGCTGATGATCCCGACGGTCACGCCTGGCGTGGCGGCGAGCGCCTCGAGCAGCGACGCGGTGTCGCTGTCGACGCGCGCCTCTTCCGGTGTCGGCGCGAACGGCAGCAACGTGCCGTCGAGATCGATCGCGATGACCAGCTGGCCGGCGGAAGCGAGTTGCTGCCATGCCGCGTGCATCGAGGGAACCTTAGTGTGGGACCGGGTCGGAAGGTGGCTTCATAAGGATTTACTCACACGAAAGCCGTCGACGGAGCGAGCGCCGCTGGCACACGTCGGCGGTGGTACGAGGCCTGCAAACCTCCTCGAGCAGGAGGTAGCCGATATGAAGCTCTATTACGCACCCGGAGCATGCTCGCTGGCAGCGCATATCGCGCTGCGCGAGGCCGACCGCCGGTTCGACCTCGAGCGCGTCGATCTCAAGTCCCACCGGACCGCGAGCGGCGGCGACTTCACGCTGATCAACCCCAAGGGCTACGTGCCCGCGCTGCAGCTCGACGGACCGGGCAGCCCGATCCTGACCGAGGCCGCGGTGATCCTGCAGTACATCGGCGACCTCGCGCCGGAGGCGCACCTGGTCCCGGCGCAGGGCACGTTCGCCCGGCTGCACCAGCAGGAATGGCTCAACTTCATCTCGAGCGAGATCCACAAGCAGTTCGGGCCGCTGCTCAAGGGCAAGGTGCCGCGCGTGGTCGAGGAGCAACAGCGCGCCAAGCTCGGCGAGCGCTTCCTGTACCTGCAGGCCGTGCTCGACGACCGCGCGTACCTGATGGGCGAGTCGTTCACCGTGGCCGACGCCTATCTGTTCACCACGCTCCAGTGGGCGCAGGGCCACGGCATCGATCTGCAGCTGTACCCGAACCTCGCCGACTACGAGGCGCGGGTCGCGAACCGCCCGGCGGTCCAGGCCGCGCTGGCCGCCGAGGGGCTCATCGAGCACCCCGAGCTCCGGCGCAGCGCGTAGCGGGCGCACGAACACCTAATGTTGGCCGCGCGGTGGACGCGATCCATCGCGTGGTACAACGCGTTGTGCAAGCGCGCTGGCTCGCCGCGGTCGTCGTCGTCGTCGGATGGCTGGTCGGAGTCGGGGGCGCGGCCTGCCACGCGCCGCCCGCGCCGCCGGTGAGCACCGCGCCGGTCTCGCCCTCGTCCGGGGCTCCCGCGGCCGGCCCGCTCGTGCCGAGCAACGTGCTCCGCGCCGACTACGCCGGCTCTCGTGCGTGCGCGGAGTGCCACGCGCCGATCTACACGGCGTGGCAGGCCTCGGCGATGCGGAGCATGACCCGCGACATCCAGAACGCCGTGATCCGCGCGCCGTTCGACGGCGCGACCCTGCGCGTCGGCCCCGACACCTGCACGATGACGATGCAGGACGGCCGGCGCGTCATGCGCGTGAGCTCGCCGACCGGCACCGAGACCTTCACCTTGACCAAGGTCGTCGGCGGCCGCTACCGCGAGGACTTCGTCGGCGTCTCCGACGATCCGCGGGCGCGCGGCGAGGAGCACGTGCTGCCCGCGACCTACGTGTTCTCGACGCGCTCGTGGCGTTACAAGGGCTACTCGGTGATGGTCAAGGAGCGGCCGCGGATGTCGGCGCGCGGCCAGTGGTCGCGCGAGTGCCTGCCTTGCCACAACACCTTGCCGCTGTCGACGATGCTGTACGACGACCTCGACCCCAAGGTGCCGTCGTACCAGGGCAAGCTGTCGGATCGCGTGCTGCCGCGCAGCAAGCTGTGGACGGCGAGCGCGACCGACGCGCCGGGCCTCGAGCGCGCGCTCGCCAGCGAGATCGCGTTCCTGGGCAACCAGCCGCCGTCGCCCGGCGAGCTGCACGTCAGCATGTCGGCCGCGGCGATCGCGAACCAGCAGCACCTCGACGGCCCGCACACCGTCGAGCTCGGCGTCGGCTGCGAGGCTTGCCACAACGGCGCCAAGCTCCACGCCCAGGCGCCCGAGCAGCTGCCGACGTTCGCCGTGCAGAGCCCGCTCCTCGCGGTTCGTCCGCCGCACGGACAGACCGGCACGCGGGCGCAGTGGATCAACCACACCTGCGCCAAGTGCCACACCGTGCTGTTCACGCACTACGAGTGGACGTGGGAGGGCGGGGTGCGCAGCGTCAACCCGGGCGGCAGCTCGATCAGCTCCGGCGAGGGCCGCGACTATCAGCTCGGCGGCTGCGCGTCGCAGATGGCGTGCACGACCTGCCACGATCCGCACGCGACCGATCCGGCGGCCAAGCTCGCCCAGCTCGCGACCCCGGCGGGCAACGCGACCTGCACCGCGTGTCACCCGGCGCTCGCCACGCCCGGGGCGCTGGCGCGCCACAGCCACCACGCGCCGACCGGCGCCGGCGCGTCGTGCGTCGGCTGCCACATGCCGAAGAAGAACATGGGCCTCGACTACGGGATGATCCGCTATCACCGGATCGGCTCGCCGACCGAGCCGCGCCGGGTCGAGGGCGATCGGCCGGTCGAGTGCGCGCTGTGCCACGCGGACAAGACCGTCGAGGGCCTGGTGTCGACCATGGAGCAGTGGTGGGGCAAGCGGTTCGATCGGACCAAGCTGCGCGCGCTGTACGGCGACGACCTGTCGATCAACGCGCTGCAGGCGACCCTCGCGCGCGGCAAGCCGCACGAGCAGGCGGTGGCGATCGCGGTGCTGGGCGAGGCCGGCGCCCGGGCGCATGATCCGACGATGGTCCCGCGGATCGCCGAGCAGCTCGCGCACGACTATCCGCTCGTCCGCTACTTCGCGCAGCGCGCGCTGCAGCAGCTGACCGGCGACCCGGTCGCGATCGACCTCGGCGCGCCGGCGGCCGACGTCCGCCGCCAGATCACCTCCTGGCTCGCGACGCTCACCGCGGCCAGCCGCCGGTAGCACGCGGACCGCGCGCGATCTCGGTGTACGGAATTGGTCGGTGAGTAGCGGGTTGTGTAGGTCCGTGCACACAGAGGTGGCACGCATGTTGATTAAGTTCGTTACATCCAAATGACGACCAAGCGTTTCACCACGGGTTTCGCGATGTTGGCGGGTGCGTCCAAGGTCCTCCTGGGGGTTTCGCTGGGGCTCCTACCCTCATGCGCCCTCGACGAGACCGGCGCCGGCGACCCGACCGAAGCGCAGGACGACGACACCAGCACCGACACCCACGCGGTGTGCACCGAGGGCAAGCTCCGCTGCCACGCGCACGTCCAGATCGACCGCTCGACCAACCGCATCAAGTCGCACGCGGCGGCCCCGACCGGGTTCGGCCCGCCGGACCTCCAGGCCGCGTACCAGATCGACCCCAACGCCGTGGTCGGCACCCCGACCGTGGCGATCATCGACGCGTACGGCTACGCCGCGGTCGAGTCGGACCTCGCCGCGTACCGCACCTACTACAACCTGCCGGCGTGCACGATCGCCAATGGCTGCCTCACGGTCGTCAACCAGCAGGGCCTCAAGACGCCGCTGCCGGCGCAGCCGCCGGCCAACGACGACTGGACCGTCGAGACCGCGCTCGACATCGACATGGTCAGCGCCGCGTGCCCCAAGTGCAAGATCCTGCTGATCCAGGCCACCGACAACGCGGGCGACGGCCTGTTCCAGGCGCAGATGGCGGCGGCCGCGGCCACCGCGACCGTGATCAGCAACAGCTGGGGCGGTCCGGAGACGGCGGGCACGGGCGTGACCACCACCGAGCCGTTCTTCAACCACCCGGGCATCGCGGTGTTCGTGTCGGCCGGCGATGACGGCTACAACGACGCCGGCCAGGGCCCGGACTACCCGGCGACGTCGCAGTGGACGAT
>DASWOO010000850.1:0-10377 GCA_036404335.1 Kofleriaceae bacterium | reverse complement strand
GCGATGACCCCGCTGACCAAGCCTGCGCACCTGCGGCCGCGCTGGCGCTGGGTCGCGCGGCGGCCGGCGGCGCTGGCGGCGCTCGGGCTCGGGCTGGCGGCGTTCGTGACCGTCGCGGTCGCGCAGCCGAGGCTGTGGGCGACGCCGGACTGGCGGCTCAGCGTGCCGGGCGCGGCGGCGACGGCGATCGCGACGCTGGTCTCGGTGGCGCGCCGCGAGCACGGCGCGTATGGCCTGTGGCTGGTCGGGCTCGGCCTGGCCGCGGCGTCGCTGGTGCTCGGCTGGTTCCTGCTGTTCGCGATCGTGATCGCCGCGACGGCGCTCCTGATCCTGATTCTTCATGCCGTGATGTGAGGACGCGATGCCCACGAATGACAATGGCAAGACCGACCACGAGCTGATCTACGACTGGAACTCGACCGAGAAGCTCTCGCCGCTGTCGGGCCGGCGGCGGATCCAGTTCCTCGATGAGACCCTGCGCGACGGCATCCAGTCGCCGTCGGTGTTCGACCCGTCGATCGAGGACAAGCTCGCGCTGGTCGAGCTCGCCAACGACCTGGGCATCGACACGATGGACATCGGCCTGCCCGGCGCCGGCAAGCGGGCGATCGACGACGTGACGACGATCGCCCGGTTCATCAAGGACGGCAAGCTCACGGTCAAGGCGTCGTGCGCCGCGCGGACCCACCAGCACGACGTCCAGGCCGTCATCGACATCTCGCAGCAGGTTGGCATCGAGATCGAGATCCTGTGCTTCATCGGCTCCTCGCCGATCCGCCAGTACGCCGAGGACTGGGACCTGGCGCGGATGCTCAAGCTCTCGGCCGACGCGATCGACCTCGGCCGCCGCTACAACCTGCCGGTCGCCTACGTCACCGAGGACACCACCCGGTCGCGGCCCGAGGTCCTGACCCGGCTGTTCACCAACGCGGTCGAGCACGGCGCGTCGCGGCTGATCGTGTGCGACACCGTCGGCCACGCCACGCCCGACGGCATCAAGAACCTGCTCAAGTTCACCCGCAACCTGCTCGACGGCGCCGGCCGCCCCGACATCGGCATCGACTGGCACGGCCACAACGACCGCGGCCTGGGCGTGGTCAACTCGATCTTCGCGATCGAGTACGGCGCCGATCGCATCCACGGCACAGCGCTCGGCATCGGCGAGCGCGTCGGCAACGCCGCGCTCGATCAGATCCTGCTGAACCTCAAGCTGCTCGGCGAATTGCCCGACCACAACCTGACCAAGCTGGTCGACTGGTGCCAGGCCGCGTCGCGCGCGACCAAGGTCGAGATCCACCCGCAGTACCCGCTCGCCGGCTCCGATGCGTTCCGCACCGCCACGGGCGTGCACGCCGCGGCGATCATCAAGGCCGAGAAGAAGGGCGACGCCTGGCTCGCCGACCGGATCTACTCCGGCGTGCCCGCCGGCATGTTCGGCAAGGAGCAGGCGATCGAGGTCGGCCACTACTCCGGCGAGTCGAACGTCGTCTACTGGCTCAAGAAGCGGGGCTACGAGCCGACCGCCGCGCTGGTCACCGCCGTGCTCGGCGCCGCCAAGCGCGGCGACCACGTGCTCGCCGACGCCGAGATCCAGGCCGTGATCGACGGGGCTAATCGATCGGCGTGACCGCGCCGGTCGCCATGACGACGCGGTAGTGGTGGAGGTCGTCGAGCGAGAGCTCGGCGGTGTCGTCGGGGTTGAAGGTCAGCTGGGCGGCGATGGCGAAGCGGCGGGTCGAGGCGTCGTGGTCGGCGTGCTCGCCGGTGATGGCGAACTTGATGTCGCCGCCGATCGCGCGCTGGTCGTCGACGATGACGTGGTAGGTGGCGTCGTAGCGATAGTGATACGACGTGGCGTCGTCGCGCGTGTCGTAGGTGAGGTGGCCGGTGCCGTCGACGTGGGCGAGGCTCGGGGTGATGCCGGACAGCTTCCAGGTCGCGTCGTGGGCGATCGACATGGCAAGGCTGGGTAGCTCGAGGCCGCCGGACCAGGTGGTCGTCACGTCGGCGCTGGTGCTGGACGGCGTGCAGGTGGCGGCCGCGCTGCGCGCGTCGTGGCAGATGAGGCGATAGCGATAGGCGAGGCCGGCGTCGGAGCCGAGGTAGCCGCCGTCGGTCGCCGGGGCGAGGCCGTCCGGGACGGTGCCGCGCGCGAGCGCCGCGGCTGCACGCATGGCGCTCACCTCGTCGCCTTGGTGCGCGGCGGTGTTGCTCAGGGACGTCGCGCCGTTCGCGTAGTCCTCGTCGGTTGCCGCGTTCGTGTCGTCGGCGCACGCGGTGCCCATGGCGGCCATCGGCCCGAGCGCACAACCAAGCCAGACTAGGAGACGCATGGCCTAACGAGTCAGCAATCGCCGGACCATGCGCACACTCGCGCACCGGGCGTCCGTGCTGCGGAGGTTATGACGCGTCGGCGATCGGCCAGCGCTGACCGGCGGCCTCGAGCGCGAAGCTCCCGGCGTCCTCGACGATGTGCTCGGCGACCGCGTGGTAGGCCGGGCCGGCGATCCGGCCGCGTAGCCGGCGCACGGTGGTGTACAGCGCGTGATCCTCGGCCTGGCGGAGCACCGAATAGTCGAGCTCGGTCTCCTGCTCGTCGTCCCACAGAATGAAGCAGCGATCGCCGTCCCACCGCGCCGCGCGCGCGCGCAGGTGAGCGTCCTCGACGTCGACGTAGGCGTAGCGCTGGTCGTCGAGCTTGATGACGTCCTTGCCGTCGTCGCGCACGTCGAGCCAGCGCAGCAGGGCCTGGCGCAGGCGCGCGTGGCTGACCGCCGCGCCTTCCTGCCAGAACGTGCCGCTGCGATCGAGGCGCAGGCCGATGGCCCGCATCCGCTCGATCATCTCCTCGGTGATCTCTCCGGTGAGCGGCGCCACGTCGGATCAGGCCGTCTTGTGGCGACGCGCGAGGCCGGCGCGCGCGATCTGGTCTTTGGTCCACAGCTTCTGCTTCTTGAGCCGGGCGACCTCGGCCTGCTCGGCCGGCGACAGCACCCGCTGGCGCTCGAGCAGCTTGACCTGCTCGTCGAGCCGGCGATGTTCGGCGGTCAACTGTTCGAGCGTTGCCTGCGCCTCGGTGGTGGTCACTGCGTCTCCAGCTGCATCTCCATTCACGGTAGAGCCTGGATCCGCGATTGGCAACTACGGTTTGCGCAGCGCGCCGGGGATGCCGTCGGGGTACATGACCTCGGCCTCGGACGGGCGGATGTAGGTCGGCGCGCCGGCGCGGGTGATGTCGACCCGCGAGCCGAGCAGCGCGAGCTGCGCGACCGCGCGGCCCGACGGGGTGCGCGGGGCGAGCCAGTGATCGGCGAGCGCGCCGAGCTGGGCGGGGTAGGCGTCGATCGCGTTGCCGGCGTAGCGGACCGCCGCGTCGCCGGCGACCGACGCGATCCACGCCGCGAGCGCGCCGGGGGCGAGCACGAGCTCGTCGGCGAGCGGCGCGCCGTCGCGGAAGCATCCGGCGAAGACCTCGCCGCGCCGCGCGTCGAGCACGGCGCAGATCACGCCGGCGTGCTCGGGCCGCGCGTCGTCGGCGAGCGCCGCCAGCGACGACACCGCCCACAGCGGCCGGCCGGCGGCGAACGCGATGCCCTTGCCGGTCGCCATGCCGATCCGCAGGCCGGTGAACGATCCGGGCCCGGCGCCGACCGCGATCGCGTCGAGCTCGCGGGGCGCGACGCCGGCTTCGCGGCACAGCCGGTCGATCGCGACCAGCAGATCCGCGCCGCGCCCGCTGGTGTCGTGCCGCGCCTCGCCGAGCACGCAGCGATCGTCAGGCCGCGCGCTGTCGATCAGCGCGATCCCGGCCAGCGGCGTCGCGGTATCGAGCCCAAGGACCTTCACCGCCACAGGTAGCGCAAGATGTCGTTGCGCAGGGCGAGCACGGTGATGAGTCCGACGACGATCAGGCCGCCAAGTTGAACACGTTCGCGCAGCCGGGTCGACAGCGGCCGCCGCTGGATCGCCTCGATCGCGAACACCAGCAGGTGGCCGCCGTCGAGCATCGGGATCGGGAGCAGGTTGATCAGGCCGAGGTTGATGCTGATCAGCGCGAGCATCAGCAGGAAGCTGTCCCAGCCCTGGTTGCCGGACACCGACGCGACCCGGTACATCATCAGCGGGCCGCCGAGCGCGTCGCCCGGCGTGTCGCCGCCGAGGATCTTGAAGAACCCCGAGACCATCGTCGAGATCGTCTCGCTGGTCCGCTCGAACGCCTTGCCCATCGCGAACGCGAACCGGCCGTCGATCGGGATCGTCGCGCCGCGGCCGCGATCCACGTCGTTGCGCGCGCCGAACACCAGCCGGGTCACCGTGTGGTCGTAGTCGTCGAGGTGCTTGCGCAGCACCTGGGTGAGCTCGGCCGACATCGTCTCGGTGGTGTCGCCGGTCGCGCGCTGCCACGTGATCCGGAACGTCTTGTTCGGCTCGGCCTGCAGCCGCTGGTCGAGGTCGACCCAGTGCGCGACCGGCACGCCGTCGAGCGCGGTGACCAGATCGCCCGGCCGCAGCCCGGCGCTGTCGGCGGGCGAGCCCGCGTCGACCTTGGCGACGAACATCTCGGCGTGCTCGAGCCCGGTGTAGGTCTGGCGATGCAGCATCGCGTCGACCTGGGTCTCGGGCACGAGGTCGGCGAACCCGGCCGCCAGCAGCTGGATCTGCGGCACGCCCGGCAGCTCGGTGCCGCGGAAGTAGACCAGGCTCGTGCGCCGCGCGAACTTGCCGATCCGGCGCTGGACGTCGCTCCAGTTGCGCACCGGCTGGCCGTCGACGCTGATCACCAGGTCGCCGGTCCGCAGCCCGGCGCGCGCGGCCGGCGCCGAGCCATCGGTCACGCCGACCAGCGGGATGAACGGCGCGTGGGTCACGCCGACCCGGCCCTGATCGGCGACCACGCCCTCGCGGTGGCGGATCCGCTCCTCGAGCGGCGTCAGGTAGCGCTCGAAGGTCTTGCCGTTGCGCGAGACCCGCAGGTGCAGCTCCTTGCCCGGCGACGACCGGACCGCGGTCTCGATCTCCTCCCAGTAGCGGACCGGCGCCCCGTCGATCTCGAGCACGCGGTCGCCCGGCTCGAGCCCGGCGCGGGCCGCGGCGCCGCCGTCGATCACGTCGCCGATCACCGCCGCCGGCAGCACGCTATGGCCGGCGAAGAACACGAAGTAGATGACGACCGGCAACATCAGGTTGGCGGCCGGGCCGGCGAACACGATGACCAGGCGCTGCCACAGCGGCCGGCTGGCGAAGCTGCGGCCGGCGTCGCTGCGGACGTAGCCGGCGGGCGGGCGCTCCGGATCGGCCTCGCCCTCGATGCCCAGGATGCGGACGTAGCCGCCGATCGGGAACGCGGCGATCTGGTACTCGGTCTCTCCGAGCTTGACCCGGACCAGCGGCCGGCCGTAGCCGAACGAGAACCGCAGGACCTTGATGTCGAGCAGCTTGGCCGCGACGAAGTGACCGAGCTCGTGGATGACCACGAGCACGCCGACGAGCAGGAGAAAATACAGGACCGACACCGCGAGGCCTACCGACCGGCGCAAACCGGACGAGGAGGCTATAGCAGAAACTGCTATCCTCTCGGAACGTGGCGACCAAGTCGGGACAACAGGAGCCCGAGAAAGCGGAGGTCATCGAGGAGCTGCTCGATGCGCTCGACTCCGCCCTCGATCGGGTGAAGGTACTGTACGAACAGTACTTCCTGGGTATCCAGAAGCAGCCGCCGACGTACCTGCACACCGATATCGAGCGCAAGATCCGCGATATCACGCAGATCCAGGTGCGCAACACCGCCCTGCGCTACCGGTTCGCGACGATCCAGCAGAAGTTCGGGTCGTACAACGCGTACTGGCGGCGCACCCTGCGCCAGATCGAGAACGGGACCTACGCGCGCAACCTGGTGAAGGTCAGCCGGCAGGCGGCGCGGACCGGCGCGGACGTGCCCGAAGAGATTCTCGCAGCGATGCCCAAGCGGATGCGCGACCAGGTCAAGCGCGACCGCGAGGCCGCGCTGGCCGTGGCGGCGCTGCGCGAGCAGCACGCGGCGGCGGCGCCCGCGCCTGGCCCAGCCGACGACGAGCTGCTGACCCTCGCCGACGAGGACGTCGAGCTGGGCGAGCTCGGGCCCGCGGTGGTCGTCGATCCGGCGCGGCGGGAGCCGGCGCGCCGCGATCCGCGGCCGGTCAACGGCGCGGTGCAGATCGACGAGGCCGACGCCGACTTCGACCTCGACGCGTTCTTCTCGAAGGTGGTCGACGAGGCCGCGGCCGATCCGGCACCGGAGCAGGCGCCGGTCCGCTGGGGCGCGTCGGATCGACCGGCGCGGTCGGCGCCGAGCGGGCTGGCGGGCACGGCCGTGCCGCTGCCGCGCACCGGCGACGACTCGGTGACCCGGCCGCTGCCCAGGTCCGCGGGCCTGCCGGTGCACGACGACGGCCCGCCGGTGGTGCGGATCCACGCGGGCGCGGCCAAGCCCGCGCCTCCGCCGACCCAGACGCCGTTCACCGGGGTGCCGCAGGTCCACCGGCCACCGGCGCCGCCGACGGCGAACACGATCCCGCGGGTCGCCAGGCCGCCGTCGCCGAGCGGCGCGATCCCGCCGGCGCCGATCCGGCCGAGCGCGCCGCGCTTGCCGCCGGCGATCATCCCGCCGTCGGTGGCCGCCGCCGCCGCGACCCGGCCGGGGATGATCGCGAGCGCGTCGCCGGTGCCCGCGGCGCCGCGTGACGCGACGCCGTCGTCGGGCGTGCCGACCGCGGTGATGCCGCCGCTCGCCGCGCCGCCGCGCCCGCCACCGCCGCCGAAGGGCTCGGTGCTCGCGCCGTCGCAGGCGACCCGGCCGAGCCCGATCGCGCCGGGCGCGTCGTCGAAGCTGCCGGCGATCTCGGTCCAGACCATGGCGGGGCCGTTCCCGCGGATGCCCGCGCTCGGCCCCGAGGACGATCCGCACCTGCGGCCGACCGTGGCGGCCAACCCGCTGCCGCGCCCGGGCACCACGCCGGGCGCCGGGCCGGCGACCCCGGTCCTGCCCGGCCGGATCGCCACCAAGGGCGCGCAGACCATCGCGCCGCTCACCAAGGCCTCACCTCCCGTGCCTCGCCCGCCCGCCTCGCCACCGCCGCGTCCGGCGCCACGCCCGGCCGCGCCGCCGCCGCCACCCCCGCCGCCGCGCGCGGCGCCTCCGCAGGGCGTGAGCGAGGCCGAGGTCAGCGCGCTGTACAGCAAGTACGTCCAGGCCAAGCAGACGATCGGCGAGCAGGCCGGGCCCAACGCGTACGACAAGCTGCTCAAGACGATCCACGCCCAGGCGCCCAAGATCATGGAGCAGTACAAGGCCAAGGGCGTCGACTTCTCCGTCGTGGTCAAGGACAACCAAGTCGTCATCCGCGCCAAGCCGAAACCGTGAGCGTGTAAGCTGCCTGCATGGGGTTCACGGCAGAATTTCGCTGCATCGCTGGCTGTGACGGCGGGTATCCGCTCGACCAGGTGATCTATCGCTGCCCGCGCTGCGGCGACTTGCTCGAGGTCGTCCACGATCTGGCCGCGCTCCGCACGCGCAGCGCCGGCGAGTGGAAGCAGCTGTTCGGCGATCGCTGGAAGTCGGTCGAGGAGCCGTGGGGCTCGGGCGTGTGGGGCAAGCACGAGTGGGTGATGCCCGGGCTCGCGGCCGAGCACATCGTGACGATGGGCGAGGGCACGACCGCGCTGACCCGCGTGCCGAGGTTCGCCGCCGCGCTCGGCCTGGGCGACGTCCGGGTCAAGCACTGCGGGACCTCGCACACCGGGTCGTTCAAGGACCTCGGCATGACCGTGCTGATCTCGATGGTCAAGCAGATGATCGCGACCGGCACGCCGATCCGCGCGGTCGCCTGCGCGTCGACCGGCGACACCTCGGCCGCGCTCGCCGCGTACGCCGCGGCCGCCGGGATGCGCGCGGTGGTGATCCTGCCGCGCGGCAAGATCTCGACGGCGCAGCTGGTGCAACCGCTCGCCGCGGGCTCGCTCGTGCTCGCGATCGACACCGACTTCGACGGCTGCATGCAGCTGGTCCAGGAGCTCGCCGCGCGCGAGGGCGTGTACCTCGCCAACTCGATGAACTCGCTGCGCATCGAGGGCCAGAAGACCGTGGCGATCGAGCTGGTCCAGCAGCTCGGCTGGCAGGTCCCCGACTGGATCGTGATCCCCGGCGGCAACCTAGGCAACGTCTCGGCGCTGGGCGCCGGCCTCGAGATGATGCTGGCGCTCGGCCTGATCGACAAGCGGCCGCGGCTGTGCGTCGCGCAGGCCGCGCACGCCAGCCCGCTGCACGTCAGCTACGGCGCGAGCTGGGCCGACCTGGTGCCGGTCAAGGCCAACACCACGCTGGCGTCGGCGATCCAGATCGGCAACCCGGTCAGCTTCAAGAAGGCGGTCCGGGCGCTGCGCGCGTTCGACGGCGTGGTCGAGAGCGCGACCGAGACCGAGCTCGCCGACGCCTCGGCGCTCGCCGATCGCGACGGGCTGTTCACCTGCCCGCACACCGGCGTGGCGCTGGCGGCGCTGACCAAGCTGGCCGCGCGCGGCCTGGTCACGCGCGATCATCGCGTGGTGGTGATCTCGACGGCGAGCGGCCTCAAGTTCGCCGACTTCAAGGTCGGCTATCACGAGGGCAAGCTGGCCGGGGTCGAGGCGCCGCGCTACCGCAACACGCCGGTCGAGCTGCCCGAACAGTACGACGCCGTGCGCGACGCGCTGCTGCGCGGGCTCGAGCGCTAGGTAGTCGCCAGCGACTTGATCATCGCCAGCGCCTCGTCGACGTGCTGGTTGAACTTGAGCTGCGAGTCGAAGCGGTGGCGGACGACGCCGTCCTTGTCGAACACGAAGGTCACGCGGCCGGGCAGGATGCCGAGCGTCTTCTTGACGCCCCAGCTCGCGGCGACCTTGCCGCCCGGATCGCTCAGCAGGGTGAACGGCAGCTTGTGGTGGTCGCGGAAGCTGGCGTGCGACCTGGCGTCGTCGGCGGAGATGCCGATGACATCGGCGCCGGCGGCGACGAAGTCCTCGTACTGGTCGCGGAAGCTGCAGGCTTCCTTGGTGCAGCCGTAGGTTTCGTCCTTCGGGTAGAAGTACACCACCAGCGGTTTACCGATCCGGTCGCGTAGCCGCGCCGGCCCGGCGTCGCCGATCAACATGGTATCGGGCATCGCGTCCCCGCGACTCAAGTTCGCCATATCGCTCATCGTAAAACGACCTCGCCGCGGGTACTACGATCGAGATCGGCGATCGGTTCGAGTAAACTTTTGCAAAAGACGATGTGGCAGCCATCCGATCGGATCAAGCACGAGCGGCCGCCGGCGGTCTGGCCGAGCCGCGAGCAGGCCGCGTCGTCGCCGGTGTTCCAGCCGATCGAGATCGGACCGCGCACGGCGGCGACCCGGACCTGGATCCCGGCCATGGTGCCGTGGCGCGCGACCGACGACGGCTTCGTCACCCAGGACGTGGTCGACTGGTACCGCCGGTTCGCCGAGGGCCGGCCGGGCGTGCTCGTGGTCGAGGCCACCGGGATCCGCGACGTGCCGTCGGGGCCGCTGCTGCGGATCGGCCACGACCGGTTCGTCGAGGGACTGGCCCGGCTGGTCGACGGCGTGCGCGAGGCGTCGAACGGCGAGACCCTGCTGCTGATCCAGCTGATCGACTTCCTGTCGATCCGCCGGCGCCCGGCGCGCGACAAGTACTTCAGCCGGTTCCTGGTGGTCACCGACCGGCTGCGCGAGGCGCTGGCGGCGCACGTCCGCGAGCCCGAGCTGGCGACCGCGAGCGAGGACGAGATCCGCGCGCGGCTGGGCGTGCTCGCCGATCGCGACGTGTCGGCCGTGCTGTCGGCGCGCGAGCTCGAGGACCTGGAGCGCGGCTATCGCGAGCGGGTGACCGACACGCACCTGCCGCACATCCAGGAGCTGCCGGTCGTGCTGCCGGGGCTGTTCTCCGACGCCGCGGACCGCGCGCTGCGCGCCGGGTTCGACGGCATCGAGCTGCACTTCGCTCACGCGTACACGATGGCGTCGTTCCTGTCGGCGCTGAACACGCGCGACGACGGCTACGGCGGCGATCGCGACCAGCGGTTCCGGCTGCCGCGCGAGGTGATCGGCGCGGTGCGCCAGCGGATCGGCCGGCGCGGCGTGCTCGGCTGCCGCTACCTCGGCTCGGACGTGGTCGAGGGCGGCAACGATCTCGACGACGCGACCTGGTTCGGCGTCGAGCTGGCGCGCGCCGGCCTCGATTTCCTGTCGATCTCCAAGGGCGGCAAGTTCGAGGACGCCAAGCAGCCCAAGGTCGGCTGGTCGGCCTATCCATACACCGGGCCGTCGGGCTACGAGTGCATGCCGACGATCTACAGCGACGCGC
>DASWOO010000849.1:0-4057 GCA_036404335.1 Kofleriaceae bacterium | reverse complement strand
CCGCCCGCGCCCGTTCCGCGTCCCCGGCTTCCCCGTCGTGCCCATCGTCTTCGTCATCCTCGCCGTGCTGCTGATCGTCAACACCATCGCCACCACGCCCGGCCCCAGCGCCCTCGGCCTCGGCATGACCGCGCTCGGCGGCGCGATCTACGCCATCTTCTACCGCGGGAAGTGGCACCCGTCCGACGAGCCGTGAGCGCTACTCGACGAGGCGGGCGATGAGGTAGCTGCGGTCGGGGCTGGAGGCGCGGCGGGGCTCGGCGGCGGGGGCGATGAAGAAGGCGCCGTCGAGCGAGGCGATGCCGTTGCCGTGGAGCTCGGCCATGGCCGGGGCGAGCTCGGCGGGGTGGCCGGCGTCGGCGCGGGTCCGGAGGTCGGGCAGGTCGTAGACGGCGTAGCTCGATGACGACGCGAGGGCGAACAGCCGGGTGCCGCCGGGCGAGATCACGAGGTGATGGAGGTAGCGCGGGCCGGCGACCTGCCGGTCGAGCTTGTGGGCGGCGACGTCGATGCGCGAGATCGTGCCGTGCTGGGCGCTGCCGAGGTAGATGTAGCGGTTGTCAGCGGAGAACGCGACGCCGTAGGCAGTGGGCGGGGCGACGACGGTGAACGACGCGCCGGACGCGGGGTCGACGATGTAGACGTGCCCGGGCGACATCCCGACGTCGGCCTCGACATACTCGACGATCGCGAACTGGGAGAAGTCGGCGGCGGCGTGGACGGTGACGGCGTGATCGCCGCCGCGGCCGCGCGGGATCAGGGCGACGCGTTGCTCGTCGTGGACCGCGAGCGTCGCCAGGTCGAGGCGGCGCAGGGCGACGGTCCGGTGGCCGCCGGCGGTCTCGGTGACGGCGAACCAGGCCTCGCTGCCGGTGGGATCGGCGCCGACGATCGCGAGCTGGCTGTCCTCGGTGAGGCTGGCGAGCTCGGCGCTGCGCACGATCCGGCCGCGGGCGTCGAGCTCGGCGTACCACAGGCGGCGGGCGCTGTCGGTGACCTGCTCGACGGCGAGGCCGGTGATGCCCTCGCGGTAGAGCACGACCTCGGCCTGCGGCGGTAACGCGACGCCGTTGCGGCGGCTGCCGAACCGGCGCTCGAGGGTGGCGCGCCGCGCCTTGACCTGGATGACCTGCTGGGTCGACAGATCGAGGATCTCGGCGATCGCGGCCTTATCGCGGTAGAACAGATCCGAGATCGCGACGTAGCGCGCCGCGCCTACCCGGCGCTGGCCGAGCACGGTGCGCGAGCCGGTGACCTTGCCGGCGAGCTCGACGTGGCTGGCCGGGGCGGCGGCGGCCGGCACGACCCACAGGACGAGCGCGAACAGCGCGAGGCGGACGGGGTGGGGCACGGCTCCTGCGGAAGGGATGCACGACCCCGGCCACCGGTCGACAGCGATGACACGTTTGCGGACATCGTGCGTACACGGCGATCGTGGCCAAATTCCATGGGAGAGCTGTCATGAAGTGGCACGCCGTCGCGCTCTGGGGTGTGGTGGCAACGACACACCTGGTAAACGCGGGGACACTACCCGGCGTCTCGCAGGTGGTGCCGGTCGAGGTCTCGCTCGAGCACTTCGACGTGCGCGGCCTGTCCGATGACCTGCCGTGGGCCGAGCAAGAGCCCGGCGGGCTCGAGGTCGTGGCGAGCGCCAACCCGGCGTGGCTCCAGCTCGGGCTCCATACCGGCGACGTCATCGAGCGGATCGACGCCTCGCCGGTGGTCCGCTCGCCGAGCCTGAGCGAGGGCCTGACGATCTACGACGTGCGGCGCGGCACCAAGCACATCCAGCTGCGGATCCACGCCCACGGCGCGCAGCTGCGGACGGTGCACCTGACCGACGCGGCGCTCGACGAGATCAACCTGCTCCGCAAGGACCCGACCGACCACCTGGCGACCCCGGTCAAGCGCGGCGACCGGCCGTCCGGCGTCCGGATCATCGAGGCCATGCTCGCCCTGCGCCTCGACCTCGCCGCCGGCGATCTGATCCGCACGATCGGCGGCCGGCCGATCTACAGCGACGACGCGCTCGCGGCCGCGCTCGCCGGGCTGTCGTCCGGCCACACCGACATGGTCGTCGAGCGCGACGGCCGGCTGATCACGATCACGCTGGAGCGCGATCCGCCCGAGCAGCCCTGATCGCGGCTGACCGCGGCTGACCGCGGCTACAGCGACAGGCCGACCCGGCGGCGGGCGGTCAAGCAGTGCGCCGAGCCGAGCGTGAAGTCGCGGCACGTCCTGGGCCGGTCGTCGTAGATCACGCAGAGATAGCGCGCGGCGCGGCCGCCGTCGGCCGGGTCGGCGCAGCCGCCCTCGAGCGCGGCGCAGCGATCGCCGCTGCGCCGGACCTCGAGATAGCTGCCGCGGTCGACGATCCAGTCGGGGCGCTTCTTGAGCGCCGGATCGCGGCGGCCCACCTCGACGGAGTGGTAGGCCTCGCGGCAGCACGCGCCGCAGGTCAGGCAGTCGAGCGCGGCCTCGTAGCGCTCGCACGCGGGCCACGCCGGATCGACCCGGACCTCCGCCTGGCGGCACTTGCCGTTCGCGCGCCACGCGCAGTCGCCGCAGCTGCCCGCGGCCTCGCCGGCGGGCAGGCCGGTCGGATGGCGGGCCGGCGCGGGCCCCGCGAGCAGCCACAGCGATCGGCCACCGGCCGCGCCCGGCTCGGCCGGCGCGAACGCCGCCGCGGCCCCGGCGATCTGCGCGGTCGCGGCCAGCGCCTCGTCGAGCGCCGGGGCCCACGGCGACCGGGCCGCGCGGCGCAGCGCCGTGATCGCCGCGATCACCGACGGATCGCGCCGGTCGGCGAGCACGTCGCCCGCGAGCGTGTCCCAGAACGCGCGAAAGTCGGTCGTCGGCGCGAACACGCCGCGCAGGCCATGGCGCCCGGCGAGCACCCACTGCGCGCGCAGGCAGGCGTGCTCGCGCCAGTCGTGATCGGGGCCGGTGTTGTCCATGCCCCAGTCCGGCCGGGCGAACGCGTCCTCGCCCTCGACCAGCGAGTGACACAGCTCGTGGAAGATCATCTGCGCCAGGCTGTCGTCGGCGTCGAGCGCGTCGTCGGTGCCGATCGCCAGGGTGCCGCGGCCGTCGGTGGCGGCGTACGCGTCCGGCGTGCGGACCACGCGCAGGCCGATCCGGCGCGCGGCCCCGAGCCAGACCTGCGCCAGCGGATCGACGTAGCGATGGGTGACCTCGCGCGCCACGGCCGGCGTATACCACGGAACAGCCTCGCGCGCGCCCGTGGCATGCTAGCGCGATGCGCAACGGCTCGTTTGCTCCGGCGGCAGGCACGCACCGCCACCGCGTCCAGGCCGCGATCGCCGGCGCCGCCGCGCCGCCGTTCGCCGCGACGCCGTTCGCCGCGACCACCGACGAGGCCCGGGCGGCGGCGCGCTGGCTGTCCGGTGCCGCGGCGTTCGGCGACCGCGACGGCGCGCGCGTCCTGGCGCTGATGGCGGATCCGTCGCGCCAGGTCCGCGGCATCGCGATCTGCGCCGCGCCGCTCGCGTGCGACGACCCGCAGGCCGCCGCCGCGCTGCACGCTGCCTGGCAGCTCCGCGGCGAGCGCCGGCTGCTGCGCCGGATGGCGCGGGCCGGGCGGACCCAAGCGATCGACGCGTTCCTCGACCGGCTCGCCGCCGAGCGCCAGGTCCGCGCGCTGATCGACGACCTGCCGTTCGGCTCGATCGCGTGCGTGCGCCGCCACCTCGACGAGGCGCTCGAGCGGCCGAGCCACCGGTTCTGGACGGGCCTGGCCACCGGCCACCCGCAGCTGCTCGGCGAGCTGATCTTCGCGCGCTGGCGCCGGGTGACCGGCGAGGCCGATCCCGTGACCCGCCAGCTGACCCGCGCGCACCTCGTCCGGATCGCGGACAGCGCGCCCGACACCGGCCTGCAGCTCGCCGAGCTGCTGCTGGCGCGCGGGATCGAGCCCGACGAGCCGGTGTGGCGCGCGCTGCTGCGCGAGCGGGCCGATGCCGCGGTCGGGCTCGCGATCCGCTACGCCGCGCGCGTGCCATCCGGCGCGCTCGGCCACCGGCTCGACCGGCTGTCG
>DASWOO010000848.1:0-3645 GCA_036404335.1 Kofleriaceae bacterium | reverse complement strand
CCGGGCGATCGCGTCGCCATCGACGGCGATGGCCTCGCCGTGCAGGGTCTCGACGTCGCGCAGGACGTGCATCGCGCGCAGGCTGGCGTGCGCCATGCGCAGCGCGAGCCACGCGATCGAGACCAGCGACAGGAAGCCGAGCGCGAGGACGACGTGGAGGAAGTTGCTGTACACGATCAGCGCCGGCTCGTCATGGTAGAGCCGGGCCAGCACCGCGGCCGCGGCCAGCAGGGCCAGGCCGAGGACGAGCCGCCGGCGCCGCGCGGCGAGCCAGGCGGGACGGCGGACCGCCAGCGCGGTGAACGCCGACGCCGCGAGCCACGGCGGCACGATCACCAGCGCGGCGAGCCCCGGGCTCACCGCCCAGCGGCCGATCTCGGCGCGCGACGCGCACTCCAGCGCGCTGGCGATCGGCAGCCACAGCCCGAGCACGAGCAGCCCCGACAGCGCGAGCATCACCAGCGCGTGGCCCCACTCGCCGCGCCGGCCGCGCGCGACGAGCCACGAGGTCGCGATCAGCGCGAGGCCGGCGAGCTGGACCGTCGTGCCGGTCGGCATGGCCGCGATCAGCTGCGACGCGCGATAGCCCCCCGGCGGCGGCCGCAGCCGCGACCAGCCGGCCCACGCCAGCGCCATCGCCGCCGCGTGCACGACCGGCAGGGCCACGGTCACGCCGATCCAGCGGCTCGGCCCCAGGCGCGGGATCAGCGCCAGCGCCAGGATGCCGCCGACGGCGATCGCCAGGCCGTTGCGGAACCAGAACGCGTCGACGCCGGTGTCGCGGCCGTAGTAGGTCCACAGCACGCGCGGCCCGACGACCGCGATCGCGACGGTGACCAGCAGCGCGAACACCACCAGGCACTGGATCCAGCGCGGCAGGCCGCGCGGCGGCGGGGGCTCGGTGATCGGCACGGAGATCGGACAACCAACGCGCCCGGGCGTTGCAGCATTCCGCAGGCAAGCATGGCGCGTTATGCGGCAGTCCATTTCGCCGGCGCGGCGCTATGCTCCGCCTCGCCGTGCCGAACCATACGACCAAGCCACCGACGACCGCGACGAGCAACGGGCCCGGGGCCAAGGCGCAGCCCTCGGCGGGCAAGCGCAGCCTGGTCGAGCAGCTCGCCACGCCCGCCGGCAAGCCGGCCCAGCCTGTGGGCGCGGCCGCGGGGTCGGATGCGGCGGTCCACGCGAGCGCGCAGGACGGCATCGCGACCCCGTCGAGCTCGCTGCCCCACGCCGACGCGATCCAGCGCTCGTTCGGCAGCCACGACATCTCGGGGATCCAGGCGCACGCCGGCCCCGAGGCCGCGGCGAGCGCCGGGGCGATGGGCGCGCAGGCCTACGCGACCGGCAACCACGTGGTGCTCGGCGGCGCGACCGACCTGCACACCGTCGCGCACGAGGCCGCGCATGTCGTGCAGCAGCGCGCCGGGGTCCAGCTCAAAGGCGGCGTCGGCGCGGCCGGCGATGCCCACGAGCAGCACGCCGACGAGGTCGCCAACCGGGTGGTGCGCGGCGAGTCGGCCGAGGATCTGCTCGCGCCGTACGCCGGCGGCGGCGGCAAGGCGGGCGGGGGTGCGGGCCCGGTCCAGATGGTGCGCGAGAGCGAGTTCCGCGGCGATCCGGCGCAGTTCCTCAAGCAGAACCTGCTGTCGCTGACCATGGTCGACGGCATGCTCGCGCGCGGCGAGGCCGACAAGCTCGTCGAGGCGGCGTATCCCAAGCTGGTCAAGAAGCTCGGCGAGTTCGATCGCCACTGGTTCAAGCTGGTGCCGGACGCCGCGCGCACCAAGGAGGGTCGGCCCGCGTACCACCTGACCCCGGCGATCGAGCGTTACATCGAGCAGTACCCCGACGACGAGCTGCTCACCACGCTGCGCGATCATCCCAGGCCGGCGCGCGAGGGCGACGAGTCCTACCTGCCCTCGGCCTACGTCGATTACAAGAACATCGGCGTCAAGGAGCCCGACGAGACGATCGGCCACACCGAGATCACCCGCGATCGCGGCGGCGACGGCGACTGGAACCCGGACCTGGTGTTCACCGCGGCGATGAACGGCTGCGCGTTCACGGTCACGCCGGCAGCGACCGACGACAAGTTCACCGCCTGGCACTTCCAGAGCCCGGAGTCGAACCGCGCCCAGGCCGCCTCGTTCCGCCAGGACAAGGCGCCGTCGGACTGGTACGGCGCCGACGAGTACGACAAGGGCGATCACCCGGGGCTGTTCGAGGTCACCAACCTCATGCACCGCAACGCCGACAACCAGTGGAACGTCGTCAGCCAGCAGAACGAGACCGGCAAGCACAACCTCAACGATGTGACCACCCGCGCCGTCGAGCAGCGGCCGCTCGACACCCGCGGCGGCGGCGACCGGGGCCCGATGATCAAGCGGATCTACAGCTCGCTGCAGCGGACCAAGACCGACGATCTGGTCCGCGCGGCGCGCAACGCCAGCCAGTACATCGGCCAGCTGGATCCGGCGCTGAAGGGTTCGGTGTCGGAGCTGATCAGCAAGGTGACGCAGAGCGTGTCCGCCGAGGACGCGATCCTCGCGCGCGCCAACACCGTCGAGCAGCTCCACGCCGCGGCCGGCCAGCTGCTCGAGCTGCGCCGCAACAACGCCCGGCATATCAAGCAGGGCGCCGACGCCCTGGCCGAGGGGCTGCGCGCGGCGATCGCCCAGGAGAACAAGAAGTACGCCCTGCTCAAGGACAAGAAGAAGGTGGGCGACCTCGAGCTGTGCCGGAGCAACGTCGAGGCCGTCGGCAAGTACGTCCTGGAGATGAGCTGGATGACCGAGCTGCAGTCCGAGACCGCCCACTGATCGGCGGCAGGTTCATGGAAGAAGCTCGCCCGGCCGCGCGTTAGATCGCCCGGGGCCCGGGATGCTTGCAAAGACGAATCCGCCGAAGCGCAGGCGCAGCTATCTGCGGCTGGCCGCCGCAGCCATGCTCGCGATGTTCGGGTTGGCCGCGGCGCTCGGCGTCGCGTCGCACGTGTTTCCGCGGTTCGGCGCGGCGCTCGCCGACACCGTGCGCGCGGTCGTCGGGCCGGGCGCCGTGGCGTGGGCCGAGGACGTGACCTACGGCATCGAGGATCGCATCAAGCGCGTGGTCTACAAGGACGCGCCGCCCAGGCAGTTCTGGGACGAGCCGCCGGCCCCACCCAGCCCATCGCTCCCGCCCGCGCCACCGCCGGCCGCCGGCCGCGCCGCGCCGATCGCCCCACCTCCGCCCGTGTTCGCGCCCGCGCCGTTCCAGCCGCCGTTCGCGAAGGTCGCCGGCAAGCACGACGGCCAGTGGACCCCGATCGCCGATCCCGATGACCCGAGCCAGGCGCCGCGGTTCTACAAGGCGATCGTCCATCCCGACCGGGCGCGCAGCTTCGCGGCGGTCGCGGTCGTCGCGATCGACCTGTCGCGCGTGTCGCTCACCCTCGTGCCCGGCACCGTCGAGCCCGCGTCGTCGGCGCTGACCCGCGACCAGCGCCCCGGCATCGTGCCCGAGGATCAGTTCGCCGACCTGGTCGCCGCGTTCAACGGCGGGTTCAAGGCCGAGCACGGCCACTTCGGCATGATGATCGACGGCGTCACCCTGCTCGCGCCGCGCGACACCTCGTGCACGATCGGCCTCTACCAGGACGGC
>DASWOO010000847.1:0-9178 GCA_036404335.1 Kofleriaceae bacterium | reverse complement strand
GCTGGGGCTGGGGCTGCTGGGGCTGCGGGGTCGGGCGGGGCTCGGCGCGGTTGGGCTCCGGGCGCGTCTCGTGGCCCGGCGCGGGCCGGTTGGGCTCGGCGCGGTTGGGCTCGGGGTGGTTGGGCTCGGGCTTGTTGGGCTCGGCCTGAGGATGGAGGCGGGCCGGCGGACGCTCGGGCTCGCGACCCGGGACGCGGGCCGGCTCGTTATGCTCGACGCGGCCGGGCTCGGTGCGGCCGGGCTCGGGGCGATTCTCGACGCGGCCGGGCTCGGTGCGGCCGGGCTCGACGCGACCGCCGCCGTGGAGGCGGACGTCGACCTGCGCCTTGATCTGCGGGTGGGCCTCGATCACGCGGGTGTGCGCGTCGCGGATCCGGACGTTGCCCTCGATGCGCCGCTGGTTGGCGGCCTCGAACGTGGTGCGGTGATCGCGGGCGCGCTCGACCTGGGCGTGGGCCTCGGCGGGCGTCCACCGGCCGAGCGCGCGGGCCTCGACGCGCACCGGCCGCACGACGACGCGATGCTCGCGCAGCACCGTGCGCGGCGGGCCGACGACGACGCGGACGTTGCTGACCGTGGCGTAGTGCTCGAGCGGCCGCGCCGAGCGATGGATCTCGATCACGCGGGTCCGCGGCTCGTAGTAGCGGGTGACGTTGGCGTCGAGGATGTGCTCGGCGCCGCAGTAGTGCCACGACTCGACCGGCGGCTGCCAGCCGGCGCGGATGACCACCGCGGGCGCCATCGGCGCCCAGCCGAAGTCGTTGCCGGTCTGCCGCCAGTCGACCCACGCCGGGCCCCACTGGGTGTCGGGCGACCAGTACCAGCGGCTGTAGTTGTTCGAGTACGCCCAGCGACCGTAGTGCGCGGTCGCCCAGGCGTGGGGCTCGCTCGAGTTCCAGACGAACCCGAGGTTGGTGTATTGCCAGTGACCGTTGTGATACGGCTGGTAGTTGTCGCCGTCGGGCACGAACACGCGGCCGACGTCGGGCTCGTCGACCCAGGTGCCGTACGGCTCCAGCTGGTCGTAGAACACGTCGACCGACTCCACCGGATCGCCGGGCGCGACGGTGTCGTACGAGTCGTCGCCGGCATCGACGTCGGCGTTCACGTTCACGTCGACCCCGATCGACGGCTGCGCGACCGCGACGGCCGGCATGCTCGCAAGAAACGCCGCTAAGCTAAGCTTCCCAATGGTCATTGCTCGGCGAGATCAGCAATCACCGGGCCATCGCAACTGGGCGTCATCGCTCGCGGACCATCGTGCGCTTCCGCCACATCGGGGCACTCTGCCTGGCTGCGTTCTGCGGCGACCGCCGAGCACAGCGGGCACGCGGGGCCGGCGTGCGGCAGCTCGCGGCGATGCAGATCGAGCACGGCGCGCGACAGCTCGGCGAGCTCGCGGCGGACCTCGCGGCGGCGGCCGGCGACGCGCTCGATCTGCATGTCGTCGTAGCGCGTGGTCTGGTGGCGCATCCATGCGATGACCGCGGCCTCGGCGCGCTCGTGGACCTCGATGCGCTGGGTGCGCGCGACCGTACCGCTGCCGACTGGCGTGGCGTGGGCGGCGACCAGGCGGCCGATGGTGCGGCCGAGCTCGGCCCAGCGCGGCGAGAACGCGAGGAACCGGACGACCTCCTGCTCGAACTCGATCGCATAGGCGGTCTGCGCGCGATCGCGGCGCGCGACGTCGGACTGGCGCTTCTTCGCGTACGCCTCGGTCGATCGCTCGGCGCCGAGCTGGCTGCGCGCGGCCTCGATGTTCTCGCGCGGCGCCCACAGGCCCCGGGAGAACGCCTTGCGGCCGCGCTTCTCGATCACCGCCCACGATGGGCCGGCCGCCTTGACCCGTCGGGTGAGCCCGGCATCGCCCGGCGGCAAGCAGTCCCAGCTCGCCGGCGGCGACATGCGCTGGCCGTCGGGCGCGACGAACACTCGGGGATCTGCGGTCGGGGCCAGGGTCAGCGAGTCGGCCATCGCGCTGAACCTGCCCGAGCCGATCGCAAAAGTCGAGTCACGGCGAGTCGCGATCGTGCTCGCTGCGATCGAGCACGTAGCCCAGGCCGCCGACGCGATACCATCGATAGCCGTAGGGCTCGAGCACGATGCGATGCCGGCCGCGCCGATCGGCCTCGCTGTGATCGTCGGTCAGCAGGTTGGCGAGCTTGCGCGCCTGCTGGTCGCCGAGCCGCAGCTCGACCTGCACCGACTCGCCGGTCAGGTTGTGCAGCACGAGCACGTCGTTGTTGCGCCAGTGGTAGCGCATGCCGAGCACGCCCTGGTGGCCGGTCTCGACGATCGACCACGCGCCCCAGCCGATCTCCGGCACCTCCTTGCGCATCCGGATGATCCGCTCGGTCCAGTTGAGCAGCGAGTCCGGATCGCGCCGCTGATCGGCGGCGTTGACCTCGAGATAGCCATACGGGCCGTCGTCGATCACCGCCAGCGGCGTGGCCTCGCCGCGGGTGAACCCCGCGCTGGGCTCGGTCGACCACTGCATCGGCGTGCGCGCGCAGTTGCGCTCCTTGAGCCGCAGGTTATCGCCCATGCCGAGCTCGTCGCCGTAGCGGATCACCGGCGTGCCGGGCAGCGTGAACATCAGGCTGTACGCCAGCTCGATCCGCCGGCGGTCGCCATCGAGCATCGGCGCGAGCCGGCGCCGGATGCCGCGGTCGTACAGCTGCATGGTCTTGTCGGGGCCGAGCGCGTCGAACACCGCCTGGCGCTGATCGTCGTCGAGCCGGCCGAGGTCGAGCTCGTCGTGGTTGCGCAGGAAGTGCGCCCACTGCGCGGTCGCCGTTTGGCCGCGGGTCTGCTCGAGCGCCTTGCGCAGCGGCCGCGCGTCGCCGGTCGCCAGGCCGTAGAACACGCGCTGGTTGACCCAGAAGTTGAACATCATGTGCAGGCGATCGCCGTCGTCGCCGAAGTACTGCGCGGCGAGCGCGGGCTCGACGTTGGCCTCGGCCAGGATGATCGCGTCGCCGCGCCGCCACTGCAGGAACTCGCGGAACGTGCGCAGCATCGCGTACTGCTCGGCGTGCCGCTTGTTGGCGCCCTTGGTCTGGATCACGAACGGCATCGCGTCCATGCGAAAGCCGCTGACCCCGAGCTGGAGATAGAACCCCATGACCTTACGGATCTCCTCCTGGACCTGCGGATTGGCCGTGTTGAGATCGGGCTGGAAGTCGTAGAACCGGTGGAAGTAATACGCGCCGGCGGCCTTGTCGCGCGTCCACGTCGTCTTCTGCACGCCGGGGAACACCATGCCCGTCGCGGCATCTTTGGGTTTCTTGTCACTCCATAGGTAGTAATCGCGATACTTCGATCGCTTGTCGCGCCGCGCCGCCTGGAACCAGGGGTGCTGGTCGGACGTATGGTTGACGACCAGGTCGATGATCACGCGGATCCCGCGCTGCTTGGCCTCGTGGGTGAAGTCGACGAAGTCGCCCAGCGTGCCGAACCGCTCGTCGACCTGGTAGTAGTCGGTGATGTCGTAGCCGTCGTCGCGCCGTGGCGACTTCTGGAACGGCATCAGCCAGATGCAGTTGATGCCGAGCCCGGCGAGGTAGTCGAGCCGGCGGACCAGGCCCGTGAAGTCGCCGATGCCGTCCCCGTTCGAGTCCATGAACGTCCCGACATCGATGCAGTAGACGACCGCGTTCTTGTACCAGAGGTCGTTGATCACTCTCTGTTCTTACATCAGGTCTTACATCAGGTGGGGCTGCCGAGCACCTGGCTCAAGCTGAGATCGATGTCGTCGCGGACGTGGCGCAACAGGCTATCGAGGCTGTTGGCGCCCAGCTGCAGCTTGTCGGAGAGCTCGTGCCGGAGGCTGGACAGCACAGCCTGGGTCGCGGCGGTCAGCCGGCGAAAGATCGTCGACGTGCCGACCCGCTCGAGCCCGGCGATCTTCGACAGCGTGAGGCCATCGACGTAATAGAAGTGGAGCAGCAGCCGCTCCTTGGGCTCGAGCGCGGCGATCGACCGGCGCAGCGCGCCATCGATCTCCGGCATGTAGCGCTGGCGCAGCATCGCGACCTCGGGATCGAGGATCTGGTCGAACGAGGCGGCGGCCGCGCCGCGCTTGAGCTCCTGCTGGCTGCGCCGCCGCAGGTTGAGCGCCGTGCGCACCGCCGCGGTCCGGATCCAGCTGGCGAGCGCGCCGCCGCCACGGTACTCGCGGATCTTGGCGTCGCCGCCGACCAGCAGCCGCTCGCGCAGGATCTGCTGGACCTCGGACAGGAAGTCGTGCGAGCGATCGATCCGGGCGACCGCGTCGCGCACGCTGCGCAGGAACAGGCGATCGAACTCGGCGAGCGCGAGCGGGTCGGCGTCCGCGCAGGCGCACGCCAGGTACAGGTCGCTGGCGTGGCGCAGCTCGCCGGCCGAGCCGAGCCGGGCCGCGAACACGTTGAAGGTGACCTCGACGCCCGGCCAGGCCGCGCGCGCCTCGTCGTAGGACCGGTGAAGCTCAGCCAGTTCAGACGAGTTGTCGGAGCTGTCCACCGTGGTCCACCTTATCACGCCGATCCTTGCGGAAAATATGCCGGCGTCGGTGTCAGGGATCGGGGGCACCGCGAACCATATGCTCGATACGCAGAGGGCGGCTCACTCACGGCCCGAGCCACTGACCGACGCCAGCTGGTACGATGGTCAGACGGTGCGATGTCTCGAGGAGAATACGCTCTTTGAGTACGTCCAGGACGGCCTCGACGACGCCGCGCGCGACGCGATCGGCGATCACGCCGCGAGCTGCGATGCCTGCCGGCAACTCATCGCCGAAGCGATCAGAGCAATCCCGAGCGTGCGGGAGACGGATCCGCGGAGACAGGAGACAGCCCGCGGGACAGTCCAGACCGGCACCGCGGACCGGCGCGATCTCGCCGGCGGCGCGATGGCCGGACCGAACGACGTGACCGTCCGGCCGGGCCCCGGGGTCGCGACGCGGCCGCCGGGCGAGCTCGCGCGTGATGGACGCGTGATCGCGGGCAAGTACCGCCTGGTGCGGCTGCTCGGCAGCGGCGGGATGGGCGCGGTGCACGAGGCGGTCAACACCTGGACCGGGCGGCGGGTGGCGATCAAGCAGCTGCTGGTGGCGATCAGCGCGGACGGGACCATCGCGCAGCGGTTCGCGCTCGAGGCGCGGACGGCGAGCCGGATCGCGCACCCCAACGTCGTCGAGATCCTCGACCTCGGCGAGGACCCCGAGACCGGCGCGCTGTTCATGGTCCAGGAGCTCTTGACCGGCGAGACCCTGCGCGGCCGGCTGGCGGCGCGCGGCGCGCTGCCGGTCGACGAGGTGCTGCGCGTGCTGGCGCCGGCGGTCGACGCGCTCGCGGTCGCGCACGACGCCGGCGTGATCCACCGCGACCTCAAGCCGGAGAACATCTTCCTGTCGCGCGAGGCCGGCGGCGAGGTCACCAAGCTGATCGACTTCGGGCTGTCGAAGCGGGTGGGCGGCGACGCGGCCGAGCCGGCGGACGCCGCCGGAGATCGGGAAGATCGCGACCTGGCGCTGACCGAGCACGGCCGGCAGCTCGGCACGCCGTATTACATGTCGCCGGAGCAGCTGCGCGGCGAGCCCGACGTCGACGGCCGCAGCGACGTGTGGTCGATCGGCGTGGTGCTGTTCGAGGCGGTCGCCGGCGGTCGGCCGTTCGTCGGGCCGAGCTACAGCGAGCTCGTCGTGCAGATCCTCAAGCAGCCGGTGCCCGAGCTCGCGGCGCGCCAGCCCGCGGTCCCGGCGGCGTTCGCGGCGCTGATCGCGCGGGCGCTCGTGCGCGACCGGGCGAACCGGATCTCGATCCACGCGCTGCGCGACGGGCTCGCCGAGCTCGTCCGGCGGCCGGACGCGCAGACCGTGCCCAGCGGCAACCCGTACCGCGGGCTCCTGCCGTTCGACGCGACGCACCGCGGGGTGTTCTTCGGCCGGGCCGGCGAGATCTCCGCCGTGCTCGAGCGGGTCCGGCGCGTGCCGTTCACGCTGGTCGCCGGCGACTCGGGGGTGGGCAAGTCGTCGGTGATCCGCGCCGGCGTGCTGCCCGCGCTCGGCGACGGCGCGCGCGTGATCACGCTGGTGCCGGGGCGCCAGCCGCTCGCGGCGCTGGGCCAGGCGCTGGCCGCGGTGACCGGCGAGGCCGCGGACGACGTGACCGCCCGGCTCGCCGACGATCCGGCCGCGGTCGGCGCGACGCTCGCGGGGACGGCGCTGATCGTGTTCGTCGACCAGCTCGAGGAGCTCCTGACCCTGGCCGACGCCGGCGACGCGGCGGCCACGACCACGGCGCTGTGGCTCCTGCTCGACGCGGTGCCGGGGATGCGGCTGATCGCGACGCTGCGCAGCGACTTCCTCGGCCGGCTCGCCGCGCTGCCCGGCATTGGCGACGAGGTGACCGGCGCGCTGTACCTGCTGCGGCCGCTGACCGCCGCCGGCGTGCGCGAGGCGATCGTCGGCCCGACGCGGATCACGGGCCTGGCCTTCGAGTCGCCGGCGCTGATCGCCGAGCTGGTGGCGGCGACCTCTGCCGAGATCTCGCTGCCGCTCCTGCAGTTCGCGCTCGCCGAGCTGTGGGACGCGCGCGACGTCGCATCGGGCACGATCCGCGCGGCCTCGCTGGTGGCGATCGGCGGGGTCACCGGCGCGCTGGCCCGCCACGCCGACGGCGTGCTCGCCGGGCTCGGCCCGCGCTATCGCCTGCTCGCGCGCCACGTGCTCACCTCGCTGGTCACCGTGGACGGCACCCGCGCCCGCCGGACGCTGGCCGAGCTGCGCGACGCCGCGGCCCGGCTCCACGAGGCCGACGCCCGGGAGCTGGGCAGCGAGGCGATCGGCGCGGTGCTCGAGGCGCTGGTCGCCGGCCGGCTGATCACCGTCGAGGACACCGCCGGCACGTCGACCTACCAGATCGCGCACGACGCGCTGGTCGACGGCTGGGACACGCTGCGCGGCTGGCGCGGCCACGACATCGAGCGCGGGGTCGTGCGGCAGCGGCTGGCGCGGGCGGCGGCGGAGTGGGAGCGGCTCGGCCGGCCGGCGCAGCTGCTGTGGCAGGCGCCGCAGCTCGCCGAGGTCGCCGACGCCGGCAGCTCCCCGTTCCTCGCGGCGTCGCGCAGCGCGGCCCGCCGCCGCCGGCTGACCCGGCGCGCGCTGGCGCTGGGCATCCCGCTCCTGGTCGGCGTCGGGTTCGCCGGCGCGCGGGTCGCCGGCCACCGCCGGACCGCCGCCGAGATCGCCGAGCACGTCGCCGCCGCGGACACCGCGATGGCCCACGCGGCGGTCGACTCGGTCGAGCTCGAGCACCGCCGGCTGGCCGCGTTCGCGCTGTTCGACGCGCGGCGGACCGAGCCGGGCGAGGACGCGTGGACCGCCGTGCTGCAGCACCAGCGCGCGCTCGACGACGGCTACCGCGCGGCCGCCGAGCACCTCGAGGCCGCGCTCGCGCTCGACGGCAGCGAGCCCGGCGTGCGCCAGCGCTTCGCCCAGCTCGCCTACGACCGCGCCGCGCTCGCCGAGCGCACCTACCGCCGCGCCGAGCGCGACGACCAGGTCCACCGCATGCTGGCCTACGACGACGATGGCCGGCAGCGCGCGCGGTGGACCGCCCCGGCCACGCTCGAGATCGCGACGCCCGGCGCGGCCGCCACCGCCCGGCCGCTCGCCGCCGACCGCGACCACCGGCGCTACGGCGCGCCGATCGCGCTCGGCGCCACGCCGGTCTCGGCCGCGCTGCCCCCCGGCTCGTACTTGGTCACCCTGCGGGCCACCGATCGCGCCGACGTCCAGCTCCCGGTCGAGCTCGGCCGCGGCGAGCGCCTGGCCATCGACCCGGGCCTGCCCCGCGCGATCCCCGCCGGCTTCGTCTACGTCCCGCCCGGCCGGTTCCTGTACGGCAGCGCCGACGACGAGGACATGCGGCGCACGATGCTCAATGCCCAGCCGCTGCACCCGGTCGCGACCGCCGGCTATCTGATCGGCCGCCACGAGGTCACGTTCGGCGACTGGATCGGCTTCCTGCGCGCGACGCCGCCGGCCGCGCGCGCCCAGCTCCTGCCCCACTCGGCGCAGTCGGCCGCACAGTACGCCGGCGCGTTCGTTGCGCTCGACGAGCCGAGCCCGGGCCAGTTCCGGCTGACGTTCCAGCCGACGTCGCGGACCTACGTCGTCGACGGTGATCGGCCGATCCACTACGCCGACCGGACGACCGGCGCCGACCAGCGCTGGCTGGCGCTGCCGGTCAGCGGCGTGTCGTGGCAGGACGCGCGGGCCTACGCCGCGTGGCTCGATCACTCGGGCGCGGTGCCGGGCGCCCGGCCGTGCGACGACCACGAGTGGGAGCGCGCCGCGCGCGGCGCCGACGATCGCCTGTTCCCCCACGGCGACCGGATCTCGCCGGCCGACGCCGACCTGGCCGAGACCTACGGCCGCCAGCCCGCGGCGTTCGGCCCCGACGCGGTCGGCAGCCACCCGGCGTCCGATAGTCCGTTCGGGGTCTCGGACCTCACGGGCAACGACTGGGAGTTGGTCGCGTCCTTGCACGGCGATGGCGAGGTCGCAATTCGCGGGGGTAGCTGGTACCACAACGCGCTGGCCGCCCGGCTCAACAATCGTGAGCCGGTCGAGCCAACGCTACGGACCGTCGTGGTCGGACTCCGGATCTGCGCCAGCTGGCCCGCGCGATAATCATTTCTCGTAACTGCATTTCACGAAGAGGGATCCATGACATTAGCTGTTCGTCTGTCGTTGCTCGCGCCCGTGCTCGTTGCCGCGAGCGCGGGCTGTGTGTCCGGCGAGGCGCCCGACGAGGGCACCGCGAGCCAGGCGATCTGCACGCAGGTCGCGCGCGCCGGTGGCGTGACCGCGAACACGGCGTGCAGCTATCCGTGGGTCGGCCAGCAGGGCACGCTGCTCCAGGGCGAGGCCCCGGCCGACGTGCGCTACGCCGTGCCGTCGGACACCACCGTGCACGCGACGGTCGACAGCGTGGGCCACATCCTGGTCCGCGACGGCGGCGGCAACTTGCTCCCCGACGGCTATCTCCTCGCCAAGCCGTTCAACACGACCGCGATCGATGGCTCGACCACCCAGGTCCAGATCTCGACGATCTACACGCCGAACAACGATCCCGCCGATCCCAACTACGGCCGCTTTCAGTATCTCGTCACCCAGGCCGACGGCACGCCG
>DASWOO010000846.1:0-6486 GCA_036404335.1 Kofleriaceae bacterium | reverse complement strand
GGCCGCGCGGTGTTCAAGGACGTCGTGCCGCTCGCCGCCAAGTTCATCAGCGAGCACGTCGCGTCCCACGAGCTGACCACGGCGCAGGTCAGCCGCTACTGGCTGCACCAGGCCAACCAGAGCATGAACGAGCTGATCGCCAAGCGCGTGCTCGGCCGTGAGGCGACGCGCGAGGAGGCGCCGATCATCCTCGACGAGTTCGGCAACACCGCGTCGGCCGGCTCGCTGATCGCGTTCTCGCGGCACAACGAGGATCTGCCGGCGGGGACCTACGGCGTGATGGCGTCGTTCGGCGCCGGCTACTCGCTCGGCTCGCTGCTGCTGCAGCGCCAGTAGCCGCGGTCGCTGCGACGCCACAGCGACGTCGCGCGATGCGTCGCGCGCAGGTCGCACGAGCCTGCCATCCACTGCCATGCGGCGGGGGCATGCGGTGAGCAACGCGATGGGCCACGATGGCGTCGTATGCCCATGCTGTCGATTGTCGGCCTGTCCCACAGCTACGATGGTCGGAGTCACGCGCTCGACGATGTGACCCTCGAGATCCCGCGCGGCATGTTCGGGTTGCTCGGGCCCAACGGCGCCGGCAAGTCGACGCTGATGCGCTGCATCGCCACCCTGCAGATCCCGACGCGCGGCGCGATCACGTTCGACGGCATCGACGTCCGGGCCGAGCCCGAGCGGCTGCGCGCCCAGCTCGGCTACCTGCCGCAGGACTTCGGGGTCTACCCGCGGGTCTCGGCCTACGACATGCTCGACCACCTCGCGGTGCTCAAGGGCGTCACCGGGCGCGGCGAGCGGCGCGAGACGGTCGAGGCGCTGCTCCAGCAGGTCAACCTGTGGGACGTGCGCAAGAAGGCGATCGCCGGGTTCTCCGGCGGCATGCGCCAGCGGTTCGGCATCGCCCAGGCGCTGATCGGCCGGCCCAAGCTCATCATCGTCGACGAGCCGACCGCGGGCCTCGACCCCGAGGAGCGCAACCGGTTCAACAACCTGCTCGCCGAGGTCGGCGAGAACATGGTGGTGATCCTGTCGACCCACATCGTCGATGACGTCACCGACCTGTGCTCGCGGGTCGGCCTGATGGTCGGCGGCAAGGTCGTCGCGAACGACACGCCGGCGCGGCTGATCGAGCAGCTCGACGGCAAGGTGTGGAGCCGGGCGATCGACAAGGCCGAGCTCGCCGGCTACCGCGATCGGTTCGAGCTGATCGCGACCCGGCTGCGCGGCGGCAAGACCCAGATCCGGGTGCTCGCCGACGCCGCGCCCGAGACCTTCGAGCCGGTCGCGACCAGCCTCGAGGACGTGTACTTCGCGACCCTCCACCGCCAGCGGCAGGCGGCCTGAGATGTGGCTCCACATCGCGGCGTTCGAGTGGCGCTACCAGCGCCGGAGCCCGGCGTTCTGGGTCGGGGCGATCCTGTTCTTCCTGCTGACGTTCAGCGCGACCACCGTCGACACCATCCAGATCGGCAACCGCGGCAACGTCAACGTCAACGCGCCGTACGCGATCCTGCAGACCCTGTCGGTGATGAGCCTGTTCGCGATCTTCGTGATCATCTCGATGGTCGCCAACGTCGTGATCCGCGATGACGAGACCGGGTTCGCGCCGATCCTGCGCTCGACCCGGGTCGAGAAGGTCAGCTACCTGGTCGGCCGGTTCGCCGGCTCGGTCGCCGCGGCGCTGTGCGTGATGGCGACGATCCCGCTCGGGATCCTCGTCGGCTCGCTGATGCCGTGGCTCGATCCCGAGAAGGTCGGCGCGCTGCGGATCGGCGATTACCTGTACGCGCTGTTCGCGTTCGGCCTGCCGACCCTGCTGATCATCTCGGCCGGCTACTTCGCGCTGGCGACCGCGACCCGGTCGATGATGTGGACGTACGTCGGCGCGGTCGCGACCATCGTGCTGTACCTGGTGATGCGCGGCCTGCTGCGCGACCCCAAGTTCGACACGATCGTCGGGCTCGCCGATCCGTTCGGCGTGTCGGCGCTGACCCTGGTGACCAAGTACTGGACCGCGGCCGAGCGCAACACCCAGATGCCGCCGCTCGAGGGCGTCCTGCTCGCCAACCGCGCGCTGTGGTCGGCGATCGCGCTGGCGCTGTTCGGGTTCGCCGTCCACCGCTTCCGGTTCGCGCGGCCGGGCAAGGCGATGTCGGCCGCGGCGGCGGTCGAGCTCGCCGACGCGCCGGCGCCCGGGGTCAGCGCCAGGCCGCTGCCGGCGCCGCGCCGCGACCTCGCCACCCGCTGGCGCCAGCTGTGGCAGCTCGCGCGGTTCGACATGGCGTTCGTGTTCAAGAGCCCGGCGTTCTTCGTGCTGCTGGTCATCGGCATGATCAACTCCGGCGTGTCGATGTGGTTGACCGCACGGTGGCACGGCGTCGGCTCGTATCCGGTGACCCGGCAGATGGTGCAGGCGCTCGAGGGCGCGTTCACGATCATGCCGATCATCATCGCGGTGTTCTACGCCGGCGAGCTGGTGTGGCGCGACCGCGAGCGCAAGCTGCACGAGATCGTCGACGCCACGGCGGCTCCGGACTGGGCGCACCTGGTGCCCAAGATCCTGGCGATCACCCTGGTGCTCGGCGCGACCAACCTCGCGGCGGTCGTGACCGGCGTGGTGGTCCAGCTGCTCAAGGGCTACACGCAATTCGAGCTCGGCGCATATCTCCTGTGGTTCGTGGTGCCGACGACGATCCTCGCGAGCCAGCTCGCGGTGCTGTCGGTGTTCGTCCAGGTCGTGGTGCCGCAGAAGTTCCTCGGCTGGGGCGTGATGCTGCTCTACGTCGTCGCGACCTTCGCGCTGTCGGCGGCGGGCTTCGAGCACCACCTGTACAACTTCGGCGACACCACGCCGGTGCCGCTGTCGGACATGAACGGCATGGGCCGGTTCTGGATCGGCCGCGCCTGGCTCGAGGCCTACTGGAGCGCGATCTCGCTCGTGCTCGCCGTGCTCGCGTACGGCCTGTGGCGGCGCGGCACGACCTCGGCGCTGCGGCCGCGGATCGCCCGGCTCGGGCTGCGGCTGCGCGGCACCGCGCTCGGCCTGCTCGTGATCGGCGTCGCCGCCAGCGCCGCGATCGGCGGCTTCGTCTACTACAACACCAACGTCCTCAATCCCTACCAGCCGGCGCCCGATCACGACGCCTGGCTCGCCCGCTACGAGCAGACGCTGTACGGCTTCCACGACGTCCCGCAGCCGCGGATCACCGACGTCGAGCTCGAGGTCCAGCTGTACCCCCACGAGGCGCGCGCCGTCACCCACGGCCGCTACCAGCTGCAGAACCGGACCAGCGCGCCGATCGGCGAGATCCATGTCGCGTACAACGAGAACCTGACGCTCGACTCGCTCGAGCTCGCCGGCGCGACCCTGGCGCGCGACTGGCCCGAGTACCACTACCGGATCTACCAGCTGGCCACGCCGATCCAGCCCGGCGAGCACCGCCAGCTCCGGTTCGCGACCACGCTCGCCGAGCTCGGGTTCCCCAACGGCAAGCCGCTGACCCGGATCGTCGACAACGGCACGTTCCTCGACAACACCGAGCTCGCGCCGGTGCTCGGGGTCCAGCGCGAAGGCCTGCTGCGCGACCGCGGCAAGCGCCGCAAGTACGGCCTGCCGCTCGACCTGCGGCCGCCGACCCTCGAGGACGAGCGTGGCCGCGACCACAACCCGTTCCGCCACGACAGCGACTGGGTCAACGCCGAGCTCACGGTCACCACCGACGCCGACCAGACGCCGATCGCGCCGGGCTACACGCTGAGCGACACGGTCAGCGGCAACCGCCGCACGATCCACACCCGGACCGACGCGCCGGTCAACCACTTCTTCTCGGTCCAGTCGGGGCGCTACGCGGTCAAGAAGGCGACGTGGAACGGCGTCGACCTCGCGGTCTACTACCACCCGGAGCACGGCTACAACGTCGACGGCATGCTGGCGGCGATGCAGGCCTCGCTCGGCCTGTTCAGCGAGATCTTCTCGCCGTACCAGTTCCGCCAGGCGCGGATCCTCGAGTTCCCGTCGTACGCGACGTTCGCGCAATCGTTCGCCAACACGATCCCGTACAGCGAGGACATCGGCTTCCTGGCCGACGTCCGAGGTCCGGACACCAGCAACATCATCACGTATGTCACCGCGCACGAGATCGCCCACCAGTGGTGGGGCCACCAGCTGGTGCCCGGCGATCAGCAGGGCGCGACGATGCTGGTCGAGAGCCTGGCGCAGTACTCCGCGCTGCGCGTGCTCGAGCGCCAGCAGGGCCCGGCCCAGATGCGCAAGTTCCTCAAGTACGAGCTCGATCGCTACCTGCGCAGCCGCGGCACCGAGGCCGTCGAGGAGCTGCCGCTCGCCCGGGTCGAGAACCAGGGCTACATCCACTACCAGAAGGGCACGCTGGTGTTTTACTGGCTGCGCGACGTCATCGGCGAGCAGGCCCTCGATCGCGTGCTCGCGCAGCTGCTCCGCCAGTACGCGTTCAAGCCGGCGCCCTACCCCAACACGACCGACTTCCTGCGGCTGCTGCGCGCCGAGGTCGGCCCGGCGCAGGACGCGTTGATCACCGACCTGTTCGAGAAGATCACGCTGGTCGACGCCAAGGCCACCCGCGCCGTCGCCAAGCTCCGGCCCGACGGCAAGTACGAGGTCGTGATCGACGTCGAGGCCCACAAGCTGTACGCCGACGGCAAGGGCGTCGAGACCGAGGCGCCGCTCGCCGAGCCGTTCGACATCGGCGCGTTCACGGTCCATCCCGGCGACCCCGCGTTCGCCGCGCCCGCGGTGCTCTACCTGCAGCACCAGCCGATCAAGACCGGGCCGCAGACCGTCACGATCGTCGTCGACAAGCTGCCCGCGTTTGCCGGCATCGACCCGTACAACAAGCGCATCGACCGCAACTCCGATGACAACCTCGTGCCCGTCGAGCTCCAGCCGCCGTCCTCGGCTTCGGCGAGGCGCTAGGTTCGCGCGCGGATTTCGGCTGAAGCTCCCACCGCGGACGTGCAGTAGAATGGCGCCATGGTGGATGCCGCGCGCCAGCCGCGAACGTTTCACGAGCTCTACGAGGAGATCATCGCGCTACGAGAGGGCCTGACCGGCGAGATCCTCGAGCCGGGCGTGCTCCGCACGATGTCGCGGCCGGGCAAGCGCCATCGGCGCGCGGCCGTGGCGTGCCTCGATGCGCTGACCGGGTTCAACGCTGGCCTGCGAGGCAAGGGCTGGTGGATCGAGGTCGAGGCCGAGGTGATGTTTCCACCCGAGCGGCTCGCGGTGCCGGACCTCGCCGGCTGGCGGGTCGAGCGCGTGCCGGATCTGCCCGACGAGAATCCGCTGACGGTCTTGCCGGACTGGTGCTGCGAGGTGCTGTCGCCCACGACCGCGCGCGACGACAAGCGGCTCAAGCTCCCGATGTACGCCGAGTACAACGTGCCGTGGATCTGGCTGGTCGATCCGACGTTGCGGTTGATCGAGGTCTACCAGACCGTGAATGGCCAGCCAACGCTGTACGCGACCGCGCGCGGGGCCGAGCGCATGGTCATCCCGCCGTTCGACGTCGAGATCTTGCTCGATGGCTGGTGGCTGGCGGACGCCCCGTAGCTCAGCGGGGCTTGATCGGCCGGGTGCCCCTGGCGTAGAGCCGCGACTCGAGGACGCGGACCTCGGCGGCGGCCTCGGCGTGATCGGGGAGCAGCTCGAGCACCTCGCGGAAGTGGTGGAGGGCGAGCGAGTCGCGGCCCATCATCCGCTCGAGGCGGCCGAGGTAGAACCGCGAGGTCTCGGGCTTGGCGGACTTCTGGATGCCGCGCTCGAACGCGCGGCGCGCCTCGACGGCGACCGCGGCCTTGTCGGTGGTCGCGCAGAACCGCGCCCAGTGCAGCATCACGGCGTAGTCGACGTCGTGCGGCACGAGCTCGGCGGCCAGCTTGAGGTCGATCAGCGCCTTGGCGTGCTGCTCGTGGTGGAGCGCCTGCATGCCGCGCTGGAAGGCCTCGTCGGCCAGCGCCTTGCGATCGACCACGTTGGGCTGGGTCGGCTGGCGCGCGATCGGCACCGCGCCCTGCAGGGTGAGCAGGTACTCGTCGCGGCGGGCCGGATCGGTCAGCGTGGTGAACGCGATGCCGACCTGGGCGAGCAGGCGCTGGGCCTCGAACGCCTCGTCGGTGATGCCGAGCAAGGTCAGCTTGTCGGGCCGCAGGTAGCGCGCGAGCTCGAGGTAGGCGTTGCGCGCGGCCTCGGCGGGCGCGCCGGGCTCGAGGTCGAGCAAGGCGAAGTGGTCGGCGCCGCGATCGATCAGCGCGCAGCGGGTCACGATCAGCGCCTTGATCTCGCGCACGGTCAGCGCGTTGGGCCGCATCGTGGTCGCGCGCGACTCGGCGAACTGCTCGGTCGACGTGCGCGGCATCGACGGCGCGGTCGACGTGCGGGACACCGCCGGGCCGGTCGGCGCGCGGGACACCGCCGGGCCGGTCGGCGCGCGGGACACCGCCGGGCCGGTC
>DASWOO010000845.1:0-7527 GCA_036404335.1 Kofleriaceae bacterium | reverse complement strand
GCGCGCCGGCCGTGCTGGTCGCCAACCCGACCGCGCACAGCGGCAAGGCCGCCGACTGGATCCGGATCGCGCGCGCGCTGCTCGACGAGGCCCACATCCCGCATCGCTTCGTCGCCACCGAGCCCGAGGGCCGCACGATCGAGCGCGTCCGCGAGGTGATCGACGACGGCGCGCGCGTCGTGATCTACATGGGCGGCGACGGCACGTTCGCCGAGGTGGCCAAGGGCATCTTCGCGTCGGAGCACTCCACCGACGTCGCGATGGGCATGCTGCCGACCGGCACCGCCAACGACCAGGGCAAGTCGTTCGGCCTCAACGCCGGCGCGGGCGCGCTCGCCCGCAACGTCTCCGTGATCGCCGCCGGGGAGGTCGTCGGCTGCGACGTCGGCCGGCTGATCATCGAGCGCGGCCCGCGCGAGATCCACCGCGACCTGTTCTTCGACTCGTTCTCGATCGGCATCGGCGCGGCCAGCCTCGAGACCCGCAACCGCGACCGCGAGAAGGTCGGTCGGATCCCCGGGCTCGGCGCGATCTACCGCAACCACCTGGTCTACGCCGGCGCGCTGCTGCAGCGGTTCGTGGAGAGCTACGTCGTCGACATCAAGTTCGACGTCGACGCCGTCATCGACGGCACCGTCCACCACTTCGAGCACGTGCTCGACATCATCCTCAAGAACACCAAGATCTTCGGCGGCGAGTGGATCTTCGATCCGCGCGCCGAGTCCGACGACGGCAAGCTCGAGCTCGTGCCGGTGATCGGCCGCCGCGACTTCGGCACCAAGCTGCTCGGCAGCCTGCGCCGCAGCCCGGTCGGGATCGACGACCTGCAGAAGCTGGGGTTCTCCCACGCGCCCGCGATCAGCGGCACCCGGTTCGACCTGCAGGTTCGCGCGTCCACCTTGCCATCCGCGCAGTGCGACGGCGAGGAGATTCCCGCAGGCGAGCGCTACCGCGTCGACGTCGTGCCGCGCGCGCTGCGGCTGATCGTCCCGCGCGACCATGTGGACTCGGCGGTGTAATCGATCCATCCTCCGGCCATCTACCCGGAGGAAGTTCGATGACCGACGTGTTCATTTACGATGCGCTCCGCACGCCGCGCGGCCGCGGTAAGGCCGGCAAGGGCGGCCTGTCGCAGCTCCACCCGCAGGAGCTGCTCGCCCAGACCCTCAACCACATGGCCGCGCGCCAGCAGCTCGACAAGTCGCTCGTCGAGGACATGGCGATCGGCTGCGTCACCCAGGTCAAGGAGCAGGGCGCGTGCGTCGCGCGCAACGCGCTGATCGCCGCGAGCTGGCCCGAGGACGTCACCGGCGTCACCGTCAACCGGTTCTGCGGCTCGGGCCTCGAGGCGGTGAACACCATCGCCGGCAAGATCGGCGCGGGCTTCATCGACGCGGGCATCGGCGGCGGCGTCGAGTCGATGTCGCGCGTGCCGATGGGCTCGGACGAGGCGATGATCGACGGCCTCAACCTCAAGCTGCGCGAGCGGCTGTTCATGGTGCCGCAGGGCATCTCGGCCGACCTGATCGCGACCCGCTACGGGTTCTCGCGCCAGGACGTCGACCAGTTCGCGCTCGACAGCCAGCGCAAGGCGGCGCGCGCGATCGAGGAGAAGCGGTTCGACCGCGGCATGTTCCAGGTCGCCAACGACGACGGCTCGCCGGGCCTGGCCCGCGACGAGCACCCGCGCGCCGACACCACGCTCGAGTCGCTCGGCAGCCTGGCGCCGGCGTTCGAGAAGCTCGGCGCGATGGCGATGGGCCTGCACGGCGAGACCGTCGACGCGCTCGCGCTGCTGCGCTACGCCGATACCCAGAAGATCCACCACGTCCACACCGCCGGCAACTCGTCGGGCATCGTCGACGGCGCCGCCGTGGTGCTGCTCGGCTCGGGCGAGTGGGGCACCAAGGCCGGCCAGAAGCCGCGCGCGCGGATCCGGGCGATGGCGACCGCGGGCGCCGAGCCGCTGATCATGCTGACCGCGCCGGCGCCGGCGTCGCAGAAGGCGCTCAAGAAGGCGGGGATGTCGGTCAACGACATCGATCTGTGGGAGATCAACGAGGCGTTCGCGGTGGTGCCGCTGCAGACCGCGCAGGCGCTCGACATCGACCCGGCGAAGATCAACGTCAACGGCGGCGCGATCGCGCTGGGGCACCCGCTGGGCGCGACCGGCGCGATCCTGCTCGGCACCGTGCTCGACGAGCTCGAGCGGACCAACAAGTCCACCGCGCTGATCACGCTGTGCATCGGCGGAGGCATGGGCATCGCCACGATCATCGAGCGGGTGTAGCCCCGGCCGATGCGCCGCGTGGCGATGGTCCTCGCGCTGGTCGCCTGCGACGAGCAGGCGCGCGCGCCGGAGCCGCCGCCGCCAGCGTGGCTGGTCGCGCCGCCGCCGACCGGGTTCCCGCTCGGCGCGCTGACCGGCCGGCTCGGCCGCGGCCAGGCGCCGCAGCCGATGGTCGAGCTCGGGCTGACCGCGGCCCGCGCGCTGCCCGGGCCGCTGACCTTGCCGACGGCGTGGTCGGTGCCCGGCGACGGCCCGCCGCGCGCGATCGTGTTCGGCAGCGAGGCCGATCACCCGGCGGTCGAGCTGGTCGAGGTCGACGCCGGCCGCGTGGTCTGGCGCGATCGCACCGCGTGCGCCGCGCCGGTGGTCGGCGCGACCGCCGACGCGATCGTGTGCGCCGACGCCAACGGGATCCGCGCGATCGGCCTCGACGGCGCGCCGAAGTGGAAGTCGCCGGCGGCGTTCATCGCGTTCACCGACGAGCGGATCGCGGTGGCCGGCGCCGGCGAGGCGGTGATCCTCGACGCGGCGAGCGGCGACGAGCTCGCCCGGGTCAAGCTGCCGCGCGGCGTGGCGTCGGACGCGATCGTCGCGAGCTGCGGCGACGCCGGGCGCGAGCTGTTCGCCGCCGGGCTCGACGGCCGGCTGATCCGGATCGCCGAGGCCCAGGGCGGGCCGGCGATCAGCTGGGCCGCGCCGGTCGGCCAGGTCCGGGCGATCCGCGCGTGCGACGGCGACGCGGTCGTCGTGACCCAGGCCGGCGCGCAGGGCACTGCGCTGATCTCGCTCGCGCGCAAGACCGGCGCGCTGCTGGCGCGGATCGACGGCGTGCTCGGCGCGTGGCCGGCGCGCGATGGCTCGGACCGGCTCGAGGTCTCGACCGCGGCCGGCGTCGCGCGCTACGCGGCGGACCTGACGTCGTCGGACGTGATCCCGCAGCTGCCGCCGCTCGGCGAGCTGCTCGCCAGCCACCGCGACCTGCGGCTGGTGCGCGCGACGCCGCGGACCGCGGTGCTGCTCGATCGCGACGGCGTGCGCGCGTACCTGCCGCTCGCCGCGCCCGGCGTCGTGCTCGGCGAGCGCGCGCTGGTCGCCGGGCAGTGGACCGGCGCGCCGGGCGAGACCCTGCACCGGTTCGCGCTGCCGCCGCCGTGGCGCCGGCCGCTGCGCACGCCGTCGGCCCGGCCGGTCGCGGTCGACGCCGAGCTGCGCGATCTGCCGGCGATCGCGCCGGTGTCGCCGGACGGCTTCGCGCTGCCCGACACCGGCATGCACGGCGTGGCGGCGATCGCGCTCGACCCGGCCGACCCGGCCGCGGTCTACGCCCTGGCGGTCGATCGCGACGGCGAGCGCGCGGCGGTCGCGCGCGCCGACCTCGCCGCCCGGCGCTGGCGCTGGCAGCGCGTCGACGGCTGCGGCCCCGGCACGCCGGTCGGCCTGGCGGTCGCGGCCGGCGTCGTGGTGTGCGCGACCCGCGGCGCCGGCGGCAGCTCGCTGGTCCGCGCGACCAGCCGCGACGGCGAGGCGCGCTGGGACTGGTCGACCCCGGCGCTCGACGCGATCGCCGCCGGCGGCGACGCGGTGGTCGTCCACGACGCCGGCCGGGTCGCGGTGCTCGACGCCGGCGACGGCCACCTGCGCGGCCACCTCGCCAGCGACGACGGCGCGCCGGTCCGCGTCGCGATCGTCGCCGTCGACCGCGCGACCCTGGTCGTCACCGCCGGCCACGGCCGGGTGATCGCCCGGACCGGCAACGGCCTCATCCCCGTGTGGTCGATCGCGGTCGCCGGCGTGGTGCAGCGCCTGGCGGCGTCGGCCGACGGCGTGCTGGTCGCGCTCGAGGACGGCGACGCCTACCGCGTCGACGCGCGCACCGCCGCGGTCACCGCGCTGCCCGGCCTGGGCCTGGTGTGGGACGCCGCCGGTGACGTGGTGACCGGCCACACGGTTGGCGGGCCGATCCCCGGCGAGCCGCTGCCACTCCCGGTGCCCAAGCCGGTGCCGCTCCTCAGGAAGCCGCCGCGGCCCGCCGAGCTACCCGACCAGGCGCCGATGTCCACGCCGATCCCGGAGGCGCCGCCGCTCGGCGACAGCTGGCAGCTCACGCTGTACGACCTCACCGGCGGCCTGCGCGCGCGCAACGACTACGCCCTGGCCGCGCCGACGTCGCTCGCGCCGCGCGGTCCGGCCGGCAGCCCGCTGGTCGTGACCTCGGGGCGCGGCCGGCGCGACGTGCTCGTCCTGGCGCCGGCGACCGGCGATCCGGTGCGGCGCGTGCGCCTGCCCGACGATGCGCCCGAGGGCACGGTGTTCGCCACGGTGGTCGGTGGCGCGCCGATCACGGGGGTCGTGCTCGCGTCGCCGCTGCGTGTCGTGGGGTTTTGAGATACCCTGACCTCATGGCACTCCCGCTCCGCGCTGCGCTGCGTTCTGCTGGCCGCTTCATGGTCCGAAATCCGACGACGATGCTCAGCATGGCGCGCCACGCGCTGGGCATGCGGATCGCCGTGCCGCTCGACGCGCTGCGCTGGTTCATCGCCAACACGCCGCCGTCGAAGAAGGCGCCGCAAGACGTGACGATCACGCCGCGGCCGCCGGCGATCGGCCTGGGCGCGACGATCGACCTGATGGGCACCACGGTGCGGGCGAGCGCGGCGGTCCGCGTCGATCAGATCGAGGTCAACGACACGCAGTTCAAGGTGACGCTGCGGCTGTCGGACGTCGCGATGAAGGTGCTCGGCGAGTCGTTCACGCCGGTCGCGGGCCTGATCAAGTCGGGCGCGCTCGATCTGAGCAAGCCCGGCAACCTCGCCAAGTTCATGCCCAAGCGGCCGGCCGTGCTGGTCGAGGCCCACGACGACATCATCGTGCTCGACCTGATGCAGAACCCCAAGTTCGCCGAGAACGACAAGGTCCGCGGCATCCTCGGCACGCTGACCCCGGTGGTCAACGTCTCGGGGCTGTCGACCGAGGGCGACTTCCTGATCCTGCAGCTGCGCGCCAGCCCGTTCGGGATTCCGCGCGCGCTCAACGCTGCGCGGGCGCTCGCGGCCGGCTAGGATCGGACGCATGGAGACCATCGCGCTGGCCGCCCTCGACAAGGCGGAGCGCTATCGCGAGCTGCTGCCGCAGATCCAGAGCCTGGTCGACGGCGAGCCGGATCTGATCGCGAACCTCGCCAACGTGGTCGCGGCGCTGCGCGAGCTGCTGCCGATCGCGTCGTGGATCGGGTTCTACATCGACCGCGGCGGCGAGCTGGTGCTCGGGCCGTTCCAGGGCAAGATCGCCTGCGTGCGGATCGCGTACGGCCGCGGCGTGTGCGGGACCGCGGCGTCCGAGCGCCGGACGCTGGTCGTGCCCGACGTCGAGGCGTTCCCCGGGCACATCGCGTGCGATGCCGGGTCGCGCAGCGAGATCGTGGTGCCGATCGTGCGGCGCGGCGAGGTCGTCGCCGTGCTCGACCTGGACAGCTACGAGCCGGCGGCGTTCGATCAGGTCGACGCCGACGGGCTGGCGCCGATCGCCGCGCTGGTCGGCACGCTGGCATGGTGAGCCGCTGGTTCGCGCTGGCCGCGCTCGCGGCGGCGTGCCAGGGCCAGGCGCCGCCGGGCGCAGGATCGGGCAGCGCGCCGGGTGATGCGCCGCGCGGGCCGGTCGACGCGACCGAGGCGGTGGTGGTCGCCGATGCCGGCGAGGCGGATGCGCGGAGCAAGCCGCTCGATCCGGACCCGGAGCCACCGGACCCGGGGCGGGTGATCGCCGATCTCGGCGCGATCCCGGCGTGGCAGGCGGTGGTCGATCGCGCGCAGCTGCTCGGCCGGCGGGGCCAGCACGGCGTGGTCTACGGCCGGGTCGGGCCGACGGTGACGCTGCCGGCCGAGTCGCCGTACGTCTGGCTGATCGACGACACGGAGGGCAACGGCAGCCTCGGCGTCCGGGTCGCGCTCGGCGATCGCGCGAAGCTCGGCGATCGGGTCGCGCTCGGCGGCGCGTGGCTGCTCGACGACCAGCGCCGCTGGTACTGGAAGCCCGACAGCGTCCAGCCGCTGCCGCCGGCGCCGGTCTCCGAGCTCAAGGAGCCGCAGCCGGCCGTGCCCGGCCACGCGATCGTCAACGGCGAGCTGGCGTCCGGCGCCCGGACGATGAGCGTCGGCCGCGACGGCGATCTGGTCTACTTCCAGCTCGTCGGCCCGGTGCCGGCGAGCGACGGCGACGGCTGGCAGGTCGCCGATCAGCTCGGCAGCCCGACCGTGGCGGTGATGAACCTGCCCGGCGAGCGCGCGAGCTACGGCGGCCAGGACATGCGCGCCGCCGACGAGCGCTGGCAGCTCAAGCGCGGCCAGACCTACTGGGTGCGGATCGGCAAGCTGCGCAAGCGCGGCGCCGACAAGCCGCCGCTGGTCAACGCCCGGACCGCCCCCGTCCGCGTCCTCTAGCGCACGCGCGATCGCGCTTGACGATGGTTAACGCTCGGGTTAAATGTTTCACCGAAGCGTTAACTACTTTCCGCAAGGACGATCCGCATGAAACCCACGCCCAAAGGCTGGCCGCGAATCTCGCAGGCCACGTTCTATCCCGACGCCGCAAAGGCGATCGACTTCCTCCGCGACGCGTTCGGCTTCGAGGTCCGGCTCGTGGTCAACGGCGAGGGCGGAGGCGTCGAGCACTCCGAGCTGACCGTGCCGGGCGGCGTGGTCATGGTCGCCGACTCCGGTCGGCAGAGCAAGCCAAGCCACCGCGCGCCGGCCGAGCTCGGCGGCAACACCCAAAACATGTTCATCTACGTCGACGACATCGAGGCGCACTGCCAGCGCGCGCGCGCCGCCGGCGCCGAGATCACCAAGGAGCCGACGGTCAGCGACTACGGCGAGGACTACTGGGCCGACCGCGGCTACGAGTGCGTGGATCCGGGCGGCCATCGCTGGTGGTTCGCGCAGCGCACGCACACCGGCGCCGGGTTCAAGCCCAAGCTCGACGCGAGCGACGTCGCCACCAGCCAGCCGCCGCCCAAGGGCTGGCCGCGGATCTCGTCGTCGCTGTACTACACCGATCCGTCGGCGGCGATCGACTGGCTGTGCCAGGCGTTCGGCTTCGACGTCCAGCTCAAGGTCGAGGGCGAGGGCGGCCGGATCGAGCACTCCGAGCTGGTGTTCGGCGGCGGCCTGGTCATGGTCGGCGACGTCGGCCGCGAGCGCTGGCCGGATCGCCGCGAGCCGAGCCAGGTCGGCGGCGGCAAC